>NZ_RWIL01000050.1:0-101531 GCF_009764635.1 Pseudomonas sp. PB103
GGCTGCGATCTTTTGATCTTGCTCCAAGAAAACCGGATCAAAAGATCGCAGCCTTCGGCAGCTCCTACAGGGGAATTCATTACAAACTCAACTCTCTGTTAGAGGCTTTGAGGAATTCCTGCTTCAACTCAGCAAAGGTATGCACCGCCGGAAACTGCGGAAACTCGCGAATCACATTCTCCGGCGCATGGAACAGAATCCCCGCATCCGCCTCGCCCAGCATCGTCGTATCGTTATACGAATCCCCCGCCGCAATCACCCGGTAATACAGGCTCTTGAACGCCAGCACCGACTGACGCTTGGGATCTTTCTGGCGCAACTGATAGCTGGTCACCCGCCCGGTGTCGTCAGTAATAAGACGATGGCAAAGCAACGTCGGGAAGCCCAACTGACGCATCAGCGGCTGCGAGAACTCGTAAAACGTATCCGAAAGAATCACCACCTGAAAGCGCTCACGCAGCCAGTTGACGAACTCCACCGCGCCGTCCAGCGGCTTCAGCGTGGCGATCACTTCCTGAATGTCCGAGAGCTTCAAGCCATGTTCATCAAGGATGCGCAGACGCTGCTTCATCAGCACGTCGTAATCGGGAATGTCCCGGGTGGTGGCCTTGAGGGAGTCGATTCCGGTTTTTTCGGCGAAGGCGATCCAGATTTCCGGCACCAACACCCCTTCAAGATCCAGGCAAGCAATTTCCACAAGACACTCCCGTTTGTATTGATTATTTGAGTCGAGCGAGGCCGAACTCTAGCGATTCAAATCCACTCGCGCAACGCACAGCACGCCCCGAGCCACGCAGCTTTTTGTTACCATCGGCCCCATATAGAGCGCCCAGCGCCACCGACCTGTAGGAAGCCGCCCTGATGAGTGCAACGTTCGACGTCGTGGAACTCGCCACGACCTATGCCAACAAATCCGCGCAAGACATTCTCAAACTCGCCTTTGCCGAGTTCGGCGATGACTTGTGGATATCTTTCAGCGGCGCCGAGGATGTGGTGCTGGTGGACATGGCCTGGAAGCTCAACAAGAACGTCAAGGTGTTCAGCCTCGACACCGGCCGCCTGCACCCGGAAACCTATCGCTTCATCGATCAAGTGCGCGAGCACTACAAGATCGACATCGAACTGGTGTCGCCGGACTACACGAAACTGGAACCCTTCGTGAAGGAAAAAGGCCTGTTCAGTTTCTACAAGGACGGTCACGGCGAATGCTGCGGCATCCGCAAGATCGAGCCGCTGCGGCGCAAATTGTCCGACGTCAAAGCCTGGGCCACCGGCCAGCGCCGCGACCAGAGCCCGGGCACTCGCAGTGCCGTGGCGGTGATGGAAATCGATACGGCGTTCTCCACCCCGGAGCGCACGTTGTACAAGTTCAACCCGTTGGCGCAGATGACCAGCGAGGAGATCTGGGGTTACATCCGCATGCTCGAGCTGCCGTACAACAGCCTGCATGAGCGCGGTTTCATCAGCATCGGCTGCGAACCGTGCACCCGCCCTGTCCTGCCGAACCAGCACGAGCGCGAAGGCCGTTGGTGGTGGGAAGAAGCAACGCAGAAAGAGTGTGGGCTGCATGCCGGTAACATCATCAGTAAGTCCAACAGCTAAAAGATCGCAGCCTGCGGCGGCTCCTACAGGTGACCGCATTGCCATGTAGGAGCTGCCGCAGGCTGCGATCATTTGACCTTAAAAAATGTGTACACATAAATGTCACCATCGGTGCCATTTATGTGTGCACTTTTTTGTTTCCGCGCCCTGAAAAGTTACATCCCGCCTGCGAAACGCTCACTCCAATCCGCGATGAAATTCCCGCGCCAAAAATAAATACCTGTTCAATCGGTCAATTTTTAACCAATCAATTTCAACCACTTAGCGCTCATCGATAACTTTTCGAAATGAGCACGGCTGTGCATAGATCGCCAACTGGCACAAAACTGGCTTAAGTGCATACATGTTTTGTATACAAAACTGCAAAACATAAACACTTTCGATCCGCAAGCCTGAAGCGCCCTATCCCGTACAGGCTGCAGATGCCCCGTAACCAGTGATGCTTTCACTGCCGCGACGAAGATTTGTCGAGCCTGACGGCTTATGCACAGTCATCGCGGCCCTGAACATCAGGAGCCTGCCGGAATGCGTACAAGTCTCTCCAATAACATCGCGCTGAATCTGCCCGCCTCTGCCCTTGATCAACCGTTGCCCTACGACGGTCTGAGCGAGCCGTTACAACTCAGCCCTCGCCTACACAACAGCGACCTGGCGCCCACCAAGGCTGAAGGCCGACGCTGGGGCAAATACAGCATCTTCGCGCTTTGGACCAACGACGTGCACAACATCGCCAACTACTCCTTCGCCATTGGCTTGTACGCAATGGGCCTGGGTGGCTGGCAGATTCTGTTGTCGCTGGGGATCGGCGCGGCGCTGGTGTACTTTTTCATGAACCTGTCCGGCTACATGGGGCAGAAAACCGGCGTACCGTTTCCTGTGATCAGCCGGATCAGTTTCGGCATTCACGGCGCGCAAATTCCTGCACTGATCAGGGCGGTTATCGCCATCGCCTGGTTCGGCATTCAGACGTATCTGGCCTCGGTGGTGTTCCGCGTGCTGCTGACGGCGGTGCATCCCGGCTTCGCTGAATACGATCACAACTCGATTCTTGGCCTGTCGACCTTGGGCTGGGTGTGCTTCGTGGCGATCTGGTTCGTGCAACTGGCGATTCTCGCCTACGGCATGGAAATGGTGCGCCGCTACGAGGCGTTCGCCGGGCCGGTGATTCTGCTGACTGTCGCCGCGCTTGCTGCATGGATGTACTTCCAGGCCAACGCGACCATCGCCTGGTCGACCCGCGATCCGCTGACCGGTGGCGAGATGTGGCGCAACATCTTCGCTGGCGGTGCGTTGTGGCTGGCGATCTACGGCACATTGATCCTCAACTTCTGCGACTTCGCCCGCTCTTCGCCGTGCCGCAAGACCATCAAGGTAGGAAACTTCTGGGGTTTGCCGGTGAATATTCTGGTGTTCGCCGCGATTACCGTGCTGCTCTGCGGTGCGCAATTTCAGATCAATGGCCGGATCATCGAAAGCCCGACCGAGATCATTGCGTCGATTCCCAACACCTTCTTCCTGGTCCTTGGTTGCCTGGCATTCCTGATCGTCACCGTTGCGGTGAACATCATGGCCAACTTCGTTGCCCCGGCATTTGTCCTCAGCAACCTCGCGCCGAAGTACCTGACCTTCCGCCGCGCCGGACTGATCAGCGCCACCATCGCCGTGTTGATCCTGCCGTGGAATCTCTACAACAGCCCGCTGGTGATCGTCTATTTCCTGTCCGGCCTCGGCGCCCTGCTCGGCCCGTTGTACGGGGTGATCATGGTCGACTACTGGCTGATCCGCAAAGGCCGGGTCAACGTCCCGCAGCTCTACAGTGAAGATCCCAACGGCGCTTATTACTACAGCCACGGGGTCAATTTCCGCGCTGTCGCGGCGTTTATTCCTGCGGCGTTGATCGCCATCGTCCTCGCGCTCGTTCCCGGTTTCCACAGTGTCTCGCCGTTCTCCTGGCTGATCGGTGCCGGCATCGCCGGAATGCTCTACCTGATCATCGCCAAGCGTCAGCCGCACTACGCCGACATCAGTGGCGAATCGATTGCGGTCGACAACGTCTGCCATTAACTCCCTCGCGGCCCGGGCCTCGGGCCGCAGAACTGCCCGCTATAAGGATTTCCCCATGCGTATTCTCGTGGTCAACGTCAACACCACCGAATCCATCACCGAGGCCATCGCGCGCTCGGCGCAGGCTGTTGCGTCACCCGGTACCGAAATCATTGGCCTGACGCCGTATTTCGGCGCCGATTCGATTGAAGGTAACTTCGAAAGCTATTTGGCCGCCATCGCCGTGATGGATCGGGTGATGTCCTACGATCAGCCGTTCGACGCAGTGATTCAGGCCGGTTATGGCGAGCATGGCCGGGAAGGCTTGCAGGAATTGCTCAACGTGCCGGTGGTGGACATCACTGATGCGGCGGCGAGTACCGCGATGTTTCTGGGCCACGCCTATTCGGTGGTGACCACGCTGGATCGCACCGTGCCGCTGATTGAGGATCGGTTGAAATTGTCTGGCCTGTGGGATCGTTGCGCATCGGTGCGGGCCAGTGGCTTGGCGGTGCTGGAATTGGAACACGAGCCGCAGCGTGCGCTGGAAGCAATCGTGCATCAGGCAGAGTTGGCGGTGACGCAGGATAAAGCCGAGGTGATTTGCCTGGGTTGCGGCGGCATGGCCGGGCTGGATGAGCAAATTCGTCGACGCACGGGTGTGCCAGTGGTGGATGGCGTGACGGCGGCAGTGACGATTGCGGAATCGCTGGTGCGCTTGCGCTTGTCGACGTCGAAAGTGCGGACTTATGCAACGCCACGACCGAAGAACATCATTGGCTGGCCGGGGCGGTTTGCCCGGTAGGCCGAGTTATCGTTCATCGCGGGCAAGCCACGCTCCCACAGGTTCTGAGTTGCCCACAGATTTTGTGCACAACACAAAACCCTGTGGGAGCGGGCTTGCCCGCGATGGCCGCGCCGCGGTCTGATGCCTTGCTCAAATCGCACTGAACCGCCGCGCCAACCCCCGCTCCGCAAACTGCTCAATCAGAAAATCCACAAACGCCCGCGTCTTGCCCGGCAACAATTTATGCTCGGCGTAGTAAATCGAAATATTGCCATCATCGACGAACCAATCCGGCAACACCCGCTGTAACGTCCCCGCCTCCAGGTACCCCACCGCAAACGGCATGCTCACCAGCGCAATCCCCAAGCCTTGCGCCGCCGTCCTGCAAGCGGCCTCGGAATCGCTCATGGTCATTCGCGTCTTGAGCATCAATGGCCGACAGTTCTGCGGATTGCGCCCGGTCAACTGCCAGGAACGCACACGCCCGGTTTGCGGCGAGCGGATCAAAACTCCGTCGTGATGACCAAGGTCATCCGGCTCGGTGATTTCGGGATTGGCCCGTAAGTAATCGGCGGATGCCACCAATATCCGGTGCGCCGGGCTCAGCTTGCGTGCAATCACCCCTTGCGGCAGTTCGAAACCGCCACCGATGGCTGCGTCGAAGCCCTGCCCGATCAGATCGACCTGGCGATTATCGAAATGCCAGTCCGGGTTGATTGCAGGGTATCGCCGTAGAAACTCACCGAGCATCGGCACGATGTGCAGGCAACCAAACGCGGCGCCCATGCTGACTTTCAGCGTCCCGGCCGGCAGCCCTTCGACACTGGACAGATTGGCCACGGCATTTTGAATCGTCGTCAAACTGCCACTGACCTGATCGAGGAAAAGCTGCCCGGCCTCGGTCAGCGTCAAGCGGCGTGTACTACGCTGGAACAGCCGTACGCCGAGCCGCACCTCAAGTTTCGCCACACTCTTGCCGACGGCCGCCGGGGTCAGACTCAAACGTCGCGCGGCCTCGGCAAAGCTGCCGACTTCGGCACTGCGCACGAAGCATTCGATGCTGCTGAAAGTTTCCATGACCGCCACTATAAACTTCTGGTTTACACAGACTATAGCAATCATGGTCTACACAGTTGTCGATACCACGCCGATACTCGCCACCAATACCAAGGCATTCCCGCCTTGAACACTCTGGAGATCGAACATGACCACTCAACACCTCAGCGGTAAAGTCGCTCTGATTCAAGGCGGTTCCCGTGGTATCGGCGCTGCGATCGTCAAACGCCTGGCCGCTGAAGGCGCTGCCGTAGCCTTCACTTACGTCAGTTCCACCGCCAAGGCCGAAGAGTTGCAGAACAGCATCACCGCCAACGGCGGCCAAGCCCTGGCGATCAAGGCCGACAGCGCCGATGCCGCTGCTATCCGCCACGCCGTCAACGCTACCGTCGAAGCTTTTGGCCGCGTCGACATTCTGGTCAACAACGCTGGTGTACTGGCCGTTGCCCCACTGGAAGACTTCAAACTCGAAGACTTCGACCAGACCGTGGCGATCAACATTCGCAGCGTATTCATCGCTTCCCAGGAAGCCGCTAAACACATGGGCGAAGGCGCACGCATCATCAACATCGGCAGCACCAACGCCGACCGCATGCCCTTCGCCGGCGGCGGTGTGTATGCGATGAGCAAATCGGCGCTGGTCGGTCTGACCAAAGGCCTGGCCCGCGACCTCGGCCCTCGCGGCATCACTGTCAACAACGTGCAGCCGGGGCCGGTTGATACCGACATGAACCCGGCACACGGTGACTTCGCCGAAAGCCTGATCCCGCTGATGGCCGTCGGCCGTTACGGTAAAGCCGAAGAAATTGCCAGTTTCGTCGCCTATCTGGCAGGCCCGGAAGCCGGATACATCACCGGTGCCAGCCTGACCATCGATGGTGGTTTCGGCGCCTGATTGTTCCAGATTGCCTGAACGAAAAACGCCGCCCCTCCTTGACAGAGGGGCGGCGTTTTTTTGTCTCGCTGGTTTAAGCCCAATCCAGCGCCGGCAAACCACAGGCACTCGGGGTGAACGCTTTCAGCGTACGAAGAATCCCGTCAGCGTGTGCGTATTTTTCATCGGCCATGGCGGCGTCCGGAATGGCGATGGCGGTCATACCGGCGGCTTTCGCGGCAGTCACGCCAAACGGCGAATCTTCGAACACCAGGCAATCCTCAGGCGCCACGCCCAGACGCCGGGCAGCGGTGAGGAAAATGTCCGGTGCCGGTTTGGCTGCGCCAACTTCCGGATCGTCCGCCGTGACAATGAAATCGAACAACGCAAACCAGTCGCGGTGCAACGTGGTTTTCTGGCCGAACGATTGGCGCGATGAACTGGTGCCTACGGCAATCGGGATGTTGTGCGCCTTGAGGTGACGGATCAGCTCCTCGGCACCGGGCATCGCTTGTGCGGTGGGAAAACGCTCACGCATCAACGGCTCGCGGATCAGCAGAAACTCTTCAGCGGTAATCGGCAGATCGAGGGCCTGCACCACATAATTCGCCAGATCGTTTGCCCCACGGCCAATGATGTTCTGCTTGATGCTCCAGTCGAATGTGCGCCCATAGCGCCCGGCAATCAGCGAGGTGACCTCGGTGTAAATGCCCTCGGTGTCCAGCAGCAAACCATCCATATCGAAAATCACGGCCTTGATCGGGCCGAACGCCTTCAGCGGTGCATTCATCATCGGATCCGTTATCAAAAACATCCCAGGCGCCTGAAGCAGGTCGCTGCTCGGATCTGATTAAAGGGTTCAGCAGCATAACGAGCGTGACGGACATAGAGCAACGGGCAATGTCTCTGGCGGCGATGAACTACTCGCGAACATTTAGCGAAACGTCCTACAGGCATCACCTACTTGGCCGACTTCTTTCCGCGTTGATCCCCCGCAAAGTCCTCGCACCTTTTTGATGTGCGCGAGAACTGCGAATGCTCGAAACCGATCGGTTACTGGCCCTCAACAACAGCATTGGCCTGCTGGTAGTTGCCGCACTGAATCCCGAACACCCGGATTTCGAGACCCTGATCGAGGAGTTCCGTCTGTGCCTGAACGATTACGAGGCCTGGGCCGAAGCGTTCTGGACCGGGACGGCGCTGGATATCGAGCAGGTGTTCAAGGTCGGCAACGACGTCCAGCTCAGTGCACCGCTGAAATCCTCCAAGCCGATCAGTTCATCGGTGGTGATGTGCCCGGCCAGCGGGCCGTTGACGCTGGTGCACATGTTCGAAGCCGCACGGTTTGTGCCGATCGGCGATACCCCGCTAACACTTGAACCGCTGCTGAGTGACGTCAACGGGGTTCTCACCTTTGGCGCACCACTGCATCACACCATTGGCCCGAGCGGCATTCTGCAAGTGACCGACTGCGATCGGGGCCAGCGTTATCGCATCACCTTCTTTCCCGATGTTTCAGCCGCTCACGTCAGTGCTCTGTTCGCCTCCTATGAGGCCATCCTCGCCAGTCTGGAAGGCTGGCTGCGGACTGAGTGGAGCGGGTTTCAACCCCTGTGGAAAGAGTTTTCCAGCGCCGGATTCGCTGACCGTTACGGCCAATTACAGCGGGCCGACTGGCGCGGATTCGAAAGTGCCCTGCACGGCGTCTGGGATGACATCAAGCAAGTGTTCGCCCTCCTCGCCGACTTGCAGGCCAACAGCGAAAAGCTCCTCGATTACCTCAGCGAAGCCGAGCTTGAAGCGTTGCTGCAAGCGTCCAGCGCGTCCATTGCCGACGGCTTGTTGATCCTCAGCGATGAGCCGCTGCTGTTCATTCATCTCGCGGCATTCACCAGCTGGCTGAAAATGCTGCCGCCGCAGTATGTGGCTGAAGTGGTGGCTGAAGTTCGCGTCGAACTGCTGATCGCTTTTCTGCTGATGCGGCTGTCTGGCGGTGTCGGCGTGCAAATACGCCTGAGCAGCAAAGTACTGGCGAAGATCAAGTCGCCGCGAGCACGGGAATGGCTGGCGGCTTCAGCGTTGCGGCTGGCGGAACTGAGCGCGGCACCACCGCTGGACAAACATGCCAGCGTGCTGAAACCGCTGATGATCAATGCGCGTGACGTTGTGCTGAATCCGACGCCAGCCATTCCTCTGAACATTCGCCAAGCCGATTCTTTGGTGTTGACGGTGCCAAATCCGGCGCCCATTACACGCGACAAGACTCGCAACATGGCGGCCCTGCAACGCCATGAGCCACACGACGATGTACCGGATCAGGCGAAAAACCCCAACGGCGACAACGCCGATTGCGTACCGCTGACCTGCACCAATGGCTGCCCGGTGTCGATGGTCACCGGCGAAGAACTGTTGACCCTGACCGATGGTGTGCTTGATGGGCGACTGCCGTTCGAGTTCACCCGGGTGTATCGCACCAGCGCTGTCGAGGTCGATGTCGGCCTGGGGTTTGGCTGGAGTCATTCGCTGGCGCACCGCCTGCTGTTCGAAGGCGATTGTGTGGTCTGGATCGACCACGAGAACCGCCGAACTCGGTTCCCGTTACCAGACGTCGAGCGGCCGGCGATTCACAACAGTCTGTCGCGGGCGGCGATCTTTCTTGGCGATGAACCGCAGGAACTGATCCTTGCACTGGCCGGGGATGTGCCGCGCTTTTACCACTTCCGCGCGGGGCGGCTGACGGCGATCAGTGATGCGTATGGCAATCGACTGTGCATCAGTCGGGACCGTCAGGATCGTATTGATCGTCTCGACAATGGCGCTGGCCGGGCGCTGCGATTGCGCTATGACCGGGCGCAATTGATCGCGGTCGATTACCAGGTTTTCCACGCGTCTGAATGGGTCACTGAACAAACCCTCGTCCGCTACTGCTACGACGCCCGCCAACGCCTGTTAGCCGCGACCAACGCCGTCGGTGACAGCGAGCGCTACGACTACGACGACGCCCACGTGATCCTGCAGCGGCAATTGACAGGGGGCGCGAGCTTCTTCTGGGAGTGGGAACGCGCCGGCAAGGCCGCCCGTTGCGTGCGCCACTGGGCGTCGTTTTCGCAGATGAATACGCGGTACGTCTGGGATGACGATGGCGGCGTCACAGTGCATTACGTCGACGGCACTGAAGAGGTTTACGTCCACGACGACCGTGCGCGGCTGGTGCGCAAGGTCGAGGCCAACGGTGGCGAACACCTCAAGGCTTACGACGATTGCGGGCGTCTGGTCGCTGAGCAGGACGCGCTGGGGGCCATAACCGAATACCACTACGACGAAATCGGACGGCTGATTGCACTGATTCCTCCGGATGACGCGCCAACGTCCTACGAATATCGCAACGGTTTCCTGCACAAACGCAGCCGGGGCGACGCAACCTGGATCTACCGGCGCAATGCCGAGGGTGATGTCACCGAAGCCGTCGATCCCGACGGACAGGTCACCCATTATTACTACGATATTCGCGGGCAGTTGCTGTCAATCCGTTACCCGGACAGCAGCCGGCATCGCTGGGTCTGGAATGACCTTGGCCAGTTGACCGAGGAAACGTTGCCTGAGGGTGGCGTACGACGCTGTTCCTACGATGCACAGGGACGGCGGACGACTGTTGTTGACGAACACGGTGCGGTGACCCGTCAGCAGTGGGACGCCGTCGGCCGACTGGCGCAGACGACATTTCCCACAGGCGCGACTCGCGCCTACAGCTACGGCGCCTACGGCCAGGTTACTGCCGAGCGCGATGAACTCGGGCGCATCACCCGTTATGAATACGACGACGATCTGCATCTGGTTTCGCGGCGGATCAACCCCGACGGCACGCGGGTGCAGTACCGCTACGACCATGCGCAACTGTTGCTCACCGAGATCGAAAACGAGTCCGGCGAGCGATACCTGCTGGACTACACGCCATCCGGATTGATCCGACAGGAAACCGGCTTTGACGGCCAGCGTACCGCGTATGCCTATGACCTCAACGGGCACCTGCTGGAGAAGACCGAGTTTGGCGACGACGGCTCACAGTTAGTCACCGCCTATAAACGCGATGCTGCCGGGCGTCTTCTGGTCAAAACCCTGCCCGACGGGATCATGGTCAGCTACCAATACGACCGCCTCGGCCGTTTGATCGGCGTCGATGACGGCCAGAACCACCCGATGGCTTTCGAGTACGACCGTCAGGATCGGCTGATCACCGAGCACCAAGGCTGGGGCACGTTTCGGTATGCCTATGACGCCTGCGGTCAGCTCAAACAACTGCGCCTGCCGGACAACAGCAAGCTCGACTACCGCTACACCAAGGGCGGCGCGCTGAGCGGTATCGACCTCAACGGCGCGCAACTGACCACGCACACCTTCCAGTCCGGACGCGAACAGCAGCGTCAGCAAGGCCTGTTGCTCAGCGAATACTCCTACGACGATCAAGGCCGATTGCTGGCCCATACCGTAGGCCATGAACACCAGTCACTGTATCGGCGCGACTATGCCTACAGCGCCAACGGCAACCTTGAACACATCGCCGACACCCGCCATGGCCAGCGCACCTATGGTTACGACACCCTCGACCGCCTGATCCGCGTCCGTCATTCGCGCGACGAACTGCCGGAAAGCTTCGCCCACGACCCGGCCGGCAACCTGCTGACACAGGATGGCACCGGCCCGAGCCGGATCAAAGGCAATCGCCTGCTGATGCAGGGCGACCGCCACTACGACTACGACGCCTTCGGCAACCTGATCCGCGAGCGTCGCGGCACCGCGCACAAACTGGTCACCGAATACCGCTACGACTGCCAGCACCGCCTGATCGGCCTGACCCGCCCGGACGGCAAAACCGCGTCCTACCAATACGACGCCTTCGGCCGCCGCACCCGCAAAACCGTCGACGGCGTCACCACCGAGTTCTTCTGGCAAGGCGACCACCTCGTCGCCGAAAACAGCCCCAACGAATACCGCAGCTACGTCTACGAACCCGGCACCTTCCGCCCGCTGGCCATGCTCGACGGCAAAGGCCCGAAAAAGGCCTGCCCGTTTTATTAC
The DNA here is from genome assembly GCF_009764635.1 of Pseudomonas sp. PB103. Taxonomy (NCBI): domain Bacteria; kingdom Pseudomonadati; phylum Pseudomonadota; class Gammaproteobacteria; order Pseudomonadales; family Pseudomonadaceae; genus Pseudomonas; species Pseudomonas sp. PB103. Next base: position 11,439 of record NZ_RWIL01000050.1, read on the forward strand.
CAACTCGATCACCTCGGTACGCCGCTGGAGCTGACCGATTACAGCGGGGAAATCGTTTGGTCGGCGCAGTACGACGCGTACGGCAAGGTCGCGGCGCTGACCTTGGCGGCTGAGGACTACCTCGATCAACCGTTGCGGTTTCAGGGGCAGTATTTCGATGGGGAAAGTGGGCTGCATTACAACCGGCATCGGTACTACGACCCGAGGTTGGGGCGGTATCTGACGCCGGATCCGGTGAAGCTGGCGGGTGGGCTGAACCAGTACCAGTACACGCCGAATCCGACGGGGTGGGTGGATCCGTTGGGGTTGGCTTGCATTCCCTGTCCGGGAGCAATACCGGCAGATGGGCCATACAGTGAAATCGTTCCTGGAGGAGGATTAGCAGCTCACGAAGCGCAAGGTGGGCATCTGATTACCAGGCATGTTGGCAGAACTGACGCCCAGTTGGCTCAACGGCTCCAAGCAGAACCTAACATTCCCGCTGCTTCTACTTTCTTGAATCGCGCTGATGCCGAAGTTGCAGTGTCAGAGGCGCTAAACGCGAACTCACACAGAGTGACGGCGTTCTTGGCCAGCACCCAAGCAAAGACGAGTTTTACGCATGATCTCATCCGACCGGTGGGTGTAAGTATGCTCAATGGTGTAACGCATTCCCAATCGGCATCAAAACTACTATTAGTGTTAAAAAAAGACGCTTCGCTGCCTTTGGGATATTTTTTACTAACAGGGTTTCCAGAGCTATGAATAATGACTTTCCAGAATCTCAAGTATTTTTTGGGGCTTACTTCCATCAAGACTGGCTGATGGAGCACGACACAGCAGATCAAGTCATCGATGACTTTTTGAAAAGCTCAGACAAAGAAATACTGATTTCAGTACGTAGCGAATTGCAAACGCTTATAAGCAGAGGACTAAATGAAATGGACCTACGAGCATTATTCTTAAAGGAGCTCAAATGTTATTACTGCTACTGGAATGAATGGGCATCTGGCGAAGTATGGCTGCGCCACATCGAGAGAAAACTGAACGAAAAAATGGCTGATTAATGTGCGCACTTCTAATGGGCCTGAAGTCCCAGGCCCTTAGAGTCAATCAGCAGGTTTGCCTCCAGTAGCAACCGTTCACTGCTCATCCTCATCCTCTTCATACTCCATATCCGCCTCATCCGAATCATTCAGCGGCACCGTCGCATCATCCATCAGCGATCCTGGATCTTCGTTTCCCGGATCATTGATAAACGGCAGTCCGCTCGGGCCTTTTTCTTCCTTGCCTTCGGTTTCGGGAGTCATGGCAAACCTCTTTTTTCGGGGAAGTGTATGACGTTCGAAAAGCCCTGCAGCCAATCGTTCCTGAGTCCTACCTGCAAAAACGAAAAACCCGGCACGAGGCCGGGTTTCTGTTGAACCGCTGATCAATGATGACGGTTCTTGTGTTTATTCTTGTGTTTGTGGCCGCCGCCGGAGTGGGATCCGCCGTCGTCCCCCAGGTTGTTGCCGACCGCACCACCGGCCGCGCCACCCAATCCTGCACCGACAGCCGATCCGGTTGATCCGCCGAGGCTATTACCGATTACTGAGCCACCCGCAGCGCCGAGGCCACCGCCAATCGCGGCTTCGGTGCGATTGCGTTTATTCGCCCCGACCGCGCCGCCGGCCGCGCCGCCTACACCTGCGCCGACCGCCGCACCTGTGCTGCCACCAAGTTGGCCGCCAACCACGTTACCCAGTACGCCACCGAGCCCGCCGCCCACGGCTGCCGAACCATCCCCGGCAGCCATCGCGCCTTGCGTCACCAGCAATCCGAAAAACAGTGCAGATAATGACAATCGCATATGAACCTCACAGTTCCCGAATCGGGACAGTCCGCCCAAGCCAGGGCCTATGTGAGATTGGAGACGCTCGTGAGAAAAACGTTCAGCAACGAAAAAGCCCGGCATCGAGCCGGGCTTTTTCTGAAAAACGATCAGTTTCAGTGACGCTTGTGACCTTTGGCCAGATTGCTGCCGACCGCACCGCCCGCTGCACCGCCCAGACCTGCACCGATGGTGGCGCCAGTCCGGCCGCCCAGGCTGTTGCCGATTACCGAACCACCGGCTGCCCCGACACCACCGCCGATGGCTGCTTTGGTGCGGCTGCCCTTGCGAGCCGTCAGTGCACTGCCCGCCGCGCCTGCAACGCCGGCACCCACTGCCGCACCGGTGCTGCCGCCCATTTTCTGACCGAGCACATTACCCAGCGCGCCACCCAGGCCACCGCCCAGCGCCGCAGTGCCATCACCGGCAGCCATTGCACCTTGAGCAACCAGAAGGCCCAGAACCAGAGCAGGCAGAGTTAAACGCATGAAGAAAACCTCAAAAATTGGGATGACAAAAAGGGCCGGGATTTAATGCTCTCGGGGCGCAAAAGTCCAGACGAAATCAGAGACCTGCGCGCACATGGCGCCGATTGGACAGCAATTCTGGAAAAGGTTTTATGACAGGCAAAAAAAAGCCCGCTGGGGAGACGGGCTGGAGACTTGCTTTCTAACGGATGGCTTCACCCTACTTCGATCAACGTGAAAAGTTTGTGAAAACCCTTTGAATCATCCATCGCCTGTAGGGAATTCCCTTCCATTCATCAGAGACAAAAAACCCCGCTCAATTGACGGGGTCGTTCATTCCGGAATTATTTCCGGGCCCGAGTTGCGACCTTCGGAAGAAATTTGGCTTTCGGCCCCTTGGGCGCCGCGGATTTGATCTTGCCGGTCTGCACCGGGTCCTCGCCAAAACCTGCCTGGTACTCGGTCTGGCCGCACCATACGCAGTTGTTGAAGGAAAATTCAGCGCCATCGTCTTCGATATACGGATCAGTCATACCTTCGCCCCTTCGCCATCAGTCGACACCGGCAAAAACCCTTTTGCCTGAAAAAATATCGACCTCCAAGGCTTTTGAGACTAGCCGGTCATTACTGGACTTGTTATTCAGATCGTCTGATCCCCGACGAATGGCCTACAAAAACCAAACGTCACATACGCCCGCTCATCCCACATCGCTAAAGAATTCCGCCGACTGGCCGTTGCCCTTTTTCATACAAATGAATCTCAAGGAGAGAACATGCAAATCAACGGATTCCCGAATCTGCCCGTCGTAAAGCTCACGGACGAACAAATCGCAGCCGGCAAGGCTGGCGCGGAAAAACTCAAGGACAAGATCGCTTCCGGCGAAATCACCATCAAAAATCCGGGTCCGGATACGCCGGTTCTGCAGCCTGGGGTCATTTACCATCCGAGCCAGCCGGTGCAACCGAGCCAACCCTCCGATACGCCTCCGCTGGTCGCTATCGACACGCCGCTGACCTATGACGATAAAGGTCTGGTGACCCTCAAGCCACAGGGCTGATCGCCAACCGAAAGAGCCCATTCGACTTTTGAATGGGCTCACAGGCCTGACACCCCATCAGCGCAACTTCACCGCCGTCCCCGTCGCAAACACCACAACCATCCCGCCCTTGCCACCGGGCATGCTGATCTCGAAATCCACCCCGACCACCGCATCCGCCTGCAAAGCGCGCGCCCGCTCGCGAAGTTCTTCCGTCGCCTGCACACGAGCCTCCTTCAACGCCCGCTCCAGCGTCTGCGAACGTCCACCGAAAAAGTCGCGCATTCCGGCGAACATGTCGCGGATCACATTGACGCCCTGCACCGATTCCGCACTGACAATGTCCAGGTAGGCGGTGATCTGGCGACCCTCAATGGATTGAGTCGTTGAGATGATCATGGTGTCGTCCTTTTACTGATGAATAAAAGCGCTGATTGTAATGCTCAACGCAACTCCAATCCGCCGCCTGATAAATTCCAGACACCAGAAACCACAAAACCCCTGACTTCTTTCGAAATCAGGGGTTTTGTGTACTGAATGTGGCGGTGAAGGAGAGATTCGAAACTACCCGTTTGCGGTTTTTTGAGCACACCCCCCCGGTTTATAAGGGCTGCAGAGGAGCGAATTTTTTAATCTCAGTCCCATGTCAGTCCCATGGGTTTTGCGCATCAGGTTGCAGAACACGGACGCGAAGCCCGTTTCGACGTTTCATGTTGACCCATGGGAAAAAGGTAATTTTGGTAATGCGGCATGAGACACGCTCTGGAAGCCTTGAAAATCGGAGCGTAGAGAGAAGTACGCAGAGGTAATGATTTGGTAAGTATGAGGTTAGAAAATTACCTTTCCTATGAGTAATCCCTTATAGCCCTAAAACCCAGTAAAACCGGGCGCTTCAGAAATTATTACCCTAACTCTTACCTAAAATTACCTCTTGAGGTAATGAGTGAAAGCCAAACACGACAAGGGCTGCAGCGCGTTTCCACACCTTGCTTACCAAAATTACCTTTTTCCCAGCCCACGTCTGAAAAATGACCAAGACGACGTCCCTTTTCCGTGTTTTCACATCATGAGAATTTGGCAGTAATAGCAAGAAAATTCTTGGTGACTCTGTGCGATACCAGAAAACCCCGCAGAGCCAAGCAGACCGGGCCTTACAACCGCTTTCCCAGCGGACTGGGCGTTGTCGGATTCGCAAGTGGTGCGAACAGTTCCAAAAACGAAAATACCCTGTGCAGTAGGTTTTTCAGGCCGCAGCCCCAGCACGTCGGGCGTCTCACTTCCTTGGCCAATTCGTCGATGCTCCGTAAAGCTGTGCCACGGATCTGCACTTTTTTACAAAACCTTGCACTGCGTGCAATCCATGCAACGCCCAGAGCCCCCGCAGCAGACCTGGGTAGAGCGGGTGATTACACCGCTCTGGCCTTTGCACAAAAAAGGTACGCAAAGCCCGTCGGCGGGAGGGGGATAAGTGCTTTCCCAGGCATTTTTTTGTCACAATGATCAATTTCGAACAACAGAATATGAAAGCCACCAAATAGGTGGAAATAGTCACGCCTTTTTCCTATCCTATTCCAATCCCTTTTAAAGACTGCACTATTGACTGATAGGAAAAGTATGAACTTCAAGGAGACAATCAAAGAGCACTTCAAAAAATTCGAAGCATCCCCCATGCTTTTTTTTGGGTCTGGTATGTCTAGACGATATCTCGGACTTGAAAGCTGGGAACCACTCTTATTGAAGTTTTGCGAAGCAATAGGTGAAAACCATCTACGCCTACGTACAAATTCAGGGGGTGACCTACCAAGATATGCTCAGCTCCTTGCAGAGAGCTATGGACAAAAATGGTGGGAACTGCCTTCATCAGCACAAACAGCAGATGAGTACAAAGAGCACTTTATAAATGAGAGCTCAGTATTAAAAATTGAGATTGCAAAATACCTACAGAACGCACACAACAACAAAATTGATGCCATGGAGGAGGAACTTTCCCTTCTATCTCGGGCCAACATCGATGGAGTTATCACCACTAACTGGGATAGATTACTAGAAAATCTTTTCCCAAAATTTACAAGCTTCATTGGACAGGACGGCCTAATAGCTGGACGTAGTCATGGAATTGCAGAAATCTATAAAATCCATGGGTGTTCATCCCTGCCGAACTCCCTAGTCCTTACTGACGCCGACTACGTTGAGTACAGGCGAAAAAACCCTTATTTATCATCCAAGCTATTAACTATATTTATAGAACGCCCCGTAATCTTCCTAGGATACTCACTAACCGACGCACACATTGCAGAAATCCTGGAAGATATAATAACTTGCTTCCCAGAAAAGAGCTTAGACTTCCTGCGCAACAAACTTATATTCGTTGAATGGCAAAGCGACTTGGAAGAACCAAGCATTTCAGACTCAGTAATACATAAAAGAATACCGGTAAAACTCATCCGAGTAAAAAACTACATAGAGCTCTTCGAAGTTTTAGCAGAAACCAAAAAAAGAATACCTGCGCATATTTTTCGAACAATAAAGGATGAACTTTATGAACTCGTTATCACTGACGACCCTAAAGGACAGCTATATGTAAGACAAGAGTCAGACTTAGAGAAAAGCAACTCACTAACCGAGTTCGTAGTAGGCTACGGTGCAATATCCACTTTGAAAAAAGGGGAAGCAATAGCAAAGCAAGGCTTGATTGGGCTTGAGCGGGCAGACTTAATTCGTGATGTTATTTTTGAAAACAGAGACTATAACTCAAAGGATGTTATTGGCAGTGTCTTTCCAAAACTAGCAAAAGGAACCCAACGCGTTCCAATCTTTTATTACTTAAATCGCGCTGGCTTGATTAATGAAGATGGCAGTTTGAACAATGCCGAATTAGAGTTATGCCCGGGAGCTGCACTTCGTTTCAGCTGGGATATTGATCACTACAGAAGCGAAGGATATGAGCTGAGGAGATCAAAAACCGTACCACAGGTTTTGATTGGCATTAATGAACTATATGAATGTGGCTTTGAGCTTTTTCTACGTATGGTTCCGTACATGGATCCCGCATTGATAAAAAAAGGACAACAGGATTTATTTGAAATCCTGAAAAAGCACGCCGACAATGGATCAAGTAACTTTGCAAAACTAGTCTGCATTTACGACTTAATAAAGAACAGCAAGCGATACTAATACCATAAGCCAAACAACTTGCGGAGCTGCACATGTCCAAAACTGCATACTCGATACTTAACAAGAAAGAATTGGATGTGGAACAATTGCTGGCGCTATATGGCAACCATAGTGTAGAAGAGTCGATTCAGATATTAGCTGATATTCCAGATCACATCCGTACGATGGTCAGCATGGATGTTCAATGCCCATCATGCGGCGTGGACGGAGCTATTTTAGTAAGTGGTGCAAAATCGAAAACTACAGCTAAAGCTTTGCGCCAAGCACACTTTCGATTCGTAGGCGCAAAAAATGAAGATGCCCACCTTCCTTTTTGCGAGTTCAACACACTTGCTTCCGACCTTCCGAAGCAAAGCGAGTTAGTTGACCTTCAATCGGATAGATCGCAAGAAACACGTCAGGTTCGCCAACTGGTGTGCAAAGGCATTGAAGGTGGAGTCTTCGATCAGTCAAATATAAGATCGATGCGCCAATGGTATTTCGAACTAAAAACTTCCGTGCGCTTTCGTGTAACCGCATCGACAGATACATTTAATTATCTCTATGACCTGCTCGGAACTCATCCGCACGATTCGCTAGTACACCACCCATCGCACGCGGAGATCCCAAACTTCGACTGGCGTCATGCGGCGAAAGTAAAACTCACTCTAGATCAAGCAGATCTAGTTGAGGAAGCTAGAGGCATTCGGTTCGGCGACAGCAGGAAAGATGCAATTAGACTAGCAGAACGATATAAGGATTGCGAAGTTTTTGACGTCTCCGCACTAGAGCCTTATTATCAAAAAACGATTCAACTTTCTATGTTTACTGCACGCGCGCTTGGCTACAAAGCTCACACCTGGATGAACTATAAGTTTGGAAAAGTTTCCTCGCCACTACTAGCTTTCTGCTCGCTACTTCTAAGCTCCTCCGAATGGGATCTCAATGTTGCAATAGAGAAGTTAAGCATTATTCTAGGCATGCCCGAACCCAAAAACTTTCTACATGGAAACATTATCGGCCTTAATCCATTTATTGACTACAACGCTTGGAGAACAATCAAAAAAGTATGCGAAATAGGAACAACCTTTTCGATCCCCAATAATTTTACTAGTCGAATCAAAGAAATTGAAGCTGAAATGCGGGCCGAGCATTTACGTTGGCGCAAAGAAAAAGGCTTGCCTGAAAAGCCAATGGAGACAACAAAAAAATTAGTGTGGCCACCAGAAACAAAAAGTCCCTATTAAATAAAAACTATAAAGATATTAATTTTACTGACTTCGAAATTAGGGAGGCTGCTGCAGCTCGAGCGGTGAAGGCGGAAGTATCCGAAGGGATCGGTGTTGACCCTGGCAAATGGATGTGAGCAGCTAACTGCATATTCATTTCCTGTAATAAGTCGAGCGTTTCAGACATAATATTGAACAGATTCACGCCTTCTGAACCTATCCAAATTTTTGGCGCCTGCATCCGCTGGCTAACCCCCGCTACGCTTTCCCGCAAGCCTTCAATCCGCTCCTGCATATCGCCGCCCACCGTGGCGTTGTGCTTCTGCCCCACAACCAGGTTCAGATCCCGCCCAGTTGCCTGGTGCAGATCGTCCACCGCCGCCAGGCTCGCAGAACCGCCCGACATCAGCTTGAGTGCGCCCAGCGCCTCGATCTTTTTCACACCACCCACCGTCTCAGTCGAATGGTCGTCCACCGCCCGTGTGTGACTCTGGAACTGCTCGCGGTTGTCCAGGGCTTCAACTTCGCGCTCGATCGCCTGATCCCTGATCTTGCCATCGGTCTGGCGCAGCCAATTGCCGTCGGCGTCAACACGCTGCTGGGCGGCTTCGCTGTGCTGCCACACTTGATCACCTTTCGGTACCTTCGGCATGCTCAGGCCGTGCGGCAAGATCGATTGAATGTAGGGCTTGTTCGGCAGGCCGTAGGCAAAACACACCACTACCCGCGTGCCTTCCTCCGGAAAGGCGTAAATGCCCATTTCCTCGCCACCGGTGGGCAACGGCAAAGGAACGCCAGTGAGCGGCGGCATTGTCGGATCTGGTTCGTCATCCGGGCCGAGTACGACAATGTCCACGGCGTAGCGCGGACGGAAGTCGTCGCACAGTCCGGCGTCCGCCGGTGCGTCGGCCACCGCGGTAACCCGGGCAAAGCGCGGCAGGTGATAACCACCGGTGAGTTCGGGAAATTGGCGCTCTACAGCGCGGCGGATTGCGTCTTCCATCGGATGGCCATCTGGTCATTGGCAAGCGTCACGGTGGTGACGCGTTCGCCGTTGTTGATCGTTGCACCTGGTCGCAACCCGGGAAGGGCCGCCACCATCGCGCTTTGGTTGCCTTGGTAGCCGTCGAACAGCTCCGTGGGGATTTGCAGCGGCGCCCGTGCGCCAAAAAAACCGTCAGCCCAACTGCCGGCGAACATTTCACCGTTGCCGAGTTGGTGCCAGGTGAAGTCAGGAATGCTGAATACCCGGGCGAGACTGTCCATCGCCTGGTAACCGGCGGCGAGGCTGTAGAAATACGGCGCCTTCACGCTGGCATAAGGCCGATCGGGGACACGAAAGCGCAGCCCGGTTTGTTCGCTGACCTTGGCCAACACGGCGCGCAGATCCACATGACGCAGGTTCAACGGCAACGGGTTGGCCAGCACTGCCGCCAGTTCCCGGCAGAACAGCACCTGCTCGACCGCATTGGCGGCGGTGCAGCGCTCGACGTAGCCGATGAAGTGGCGTTGCAACGTGCCTTCGTTGTAGCCGATATCCAGCGTCACCAGACCTTTCAGCGGCATAGGGGATTGAACTGTGAAGTTGGCCCGGCCGGGGCTGGTAGCGTCCAGCCGGACGTCCTCCTTGATGAGAGCGATCGGGGCGCCGTTGATGGAAAGTATCTTGTGCAGTTTCACGTCTGCTCACTCCCGCCCAGCCACTTATCCACACGTCCCAGCACCTTTTCGAAGCCGCTGAGCGCGGGGTTATCGCTGGTTCCTTCTCCATTGCCGGCACCGCCGTCACCGACCGGGCTACCCGGGGCGCCTTGAGCGTCTACCTTGTTGCCGGCGCGCCGGCCTTCGACTTTCTCCGGGTTCGATTCGCGCTCGCTCAGCGTGAACTGCACCAGCCAGGCTTTCAGAGTGTCCGCTTCCCGGGCGCTGATGCCTTCGGAAAACTCGACTTGGCGCACACCGAAGGCCTCAGCGGTGTCGTTGACGATGCGGTACAGGTGCAACTGCCCACCGCTGGCCGTCGTTTCGGCCATTCGCAAAAGATCCGTCATCTGGGTTTTATCCACAAAGGGAATCATCAACGAAACTGCCAACGTCTTGGGCTTGAAGCCTTTATGGGCCTTGTCGGTGTTGCTGGTCTGGCCGGACATGTCGCCGCTTTCGATTCGCAGGTTGGCGGTGACCTTGAGGTTCTTGCCTTGGACTTTTTGTCCGTCGAGTAGCAGCGTCATAGGCCCACCAACTCCTGTACAAAACTCAGCCCTTGCTTACTGCCTACCAACAGCAAACCCGCGCACTGAATCCATTCGTGGCCCGGTGTATCGCCGGCCAGCAGCTCGTGGCGCAGTTCGCCGGCGTTGCCCGGACCGATCAGCCGTGCGCGCATGCTGACCTCAGGGTTTCCACCAACCAGTAGGCCTTTCAAGTCAGCCAGTTTCTGGTCACGTCCTCGTTGCTGGGTCGCCTTGCGGGCCGCGAGCGCGGCCAGATCCGCCAACGGCGAGCTGTCAGCGGCGTATCCCTCCAGCACGGCCAGTTGACCGGCCATGGACTGTTTGGCGGCTTTGACCACTGTGCAACGCTCCAGCGGCAAACCTTGCCAGCGAGGCAAAGAACCGGCGCCGGGGATCTCCCACTTTTCGCTTTCCAATTTCACCAGGTGTTGTGCCCGGCGCTCAGTCCGCACCAGATCAGGAATTGGCAGAAACGCGTTGAACCTCGCCAAGCTGCTGGCCAACTGTTCCAAGCGCGTGCCAAGGAACAGGATCGAAAGTGCGTATTGCTGCCCAGTCGGGCGTCCACTGTCGCTGGCGTCTTCCAGTTTTTTTGCGAGGTGTTCAAGTGCGTTGGGAGCCGAGAGGAAGCGTTGATAGCCGGTGCCTTGGCCAACCCCGCTTTGAAACGGCGTCACGACAAGGCACGCCGGCACTTGGCCCAACTGCTCGGCCAGCGCGGCGCGTCCGGCCGCGATCGCGCTTTTGGCAGCATCACCGACCGGCCCCGGGTTGGTGTTTGCCAGGCCACTCAGGCCAGCCACGCGCTTGGCGGTGCTGGCCAATTCGCTGCCGGCCAGATCCTTGGCCGCTGACAGTCCGCCCATCCACTGCGTCGCCTGCTCTGGCCAGCGCATCGTCACCGGTGCCCAAGTCATGCCGGCGGCGTCCAAATGATGGCTTTCATTGTCTTGAGGTCTTTGTCTTTTTGAGCGTTGGCCACAGCCAGACGGAGTATCTCGGCGTGCCTCAACGCAGCCTGGCGAAAGCGCACCAGGTCAAGGCTGACTTTCTGAAGTTGGGCGATCGTGTGAGGTCGGAAGGCCAGCACCTGGTCGGCGTCATAGCAGGGGTAAACGTCATCCATGCCCAGCAGCACTTGACCGTTCAAATTCACCTGGTCATCGATCGCGCTGCTGTAGCGGTAGATCTCGCCCAAGGCGTTGGAGTTGAATCCGCCGGCGATGTAAGCCGCGCCGCCGGTGCTGATCGCTTGCAGTTTTTGATCCTGCAACGTGGTCAGCACGGCATCGATGTCGTCGATCCATTGGCCGTCTTTCCAGATTTGGTTCGGCCCGGGTTTTTTCATGGTGTAACCCGCCGGCACTGGTTCGAATCCGCCGAGGGTGCGCGGCTCGCCAGTGTCGGTGTTGAATACGACCACGCCGCCGAAGAAGTCCACCAGTTGCCATGCTGTTCCGCTCCAACACGCGGCTTTGTACTGTGGAACCACCGGTGGAGCGATTTCGACGCAGCCGCCAGGGATCAGATAAACGCCAGGCTCCAGGGGCGATTCGTCTGCCGTCACGGTGCCCACGAAAACGCCCAGGTGGTCGGTTTGATAAACGAGTTTTGCCGTCATGCTCGATCTCAATACTTGATGCAGAAAAGTAAGGCCATGTTCTTCGGCCGCGTTTCGGTTCCGCCGGCAGCAGCGACGGTCACGCCGTGGGTGTGGTTGCCCCCGCCGCCAATACCGACGTTGTGCGCATGGTTACCGGCGGCATCCATTCCGACTGTGTGCTGGTGATGTCCGGCCCAAGACGTTTCCTGTGCACCAGCGGCCTGCCTGATGGTGTTCGGCCCTCCCGCGCCTTGGCCGATACCTGGCGCACCTGGCGCACTGTGGGAGTGATTGCCCTGCGCATCAGTCCAAGCCCGGTGAGCGTGGTTACCTTGTGCATCCGTCCATGCGCTGTGGACATGGTCACCAACGGCAGCGGCAGTAGCGGTGTGCGTGTGGGACTGCATCAGCATGTCTTGAAAGGAGCCAAGCACCCGCGAAGGATCCAGGCCGCGCCCGTCGTCTTTGCCACGAAGGAACAGGCCTCGCAGATCCGGCACGCCGAAGGTCGTGGAACCATCACCCTCACCAAACACAATGCCGATGCGCGCAAACAGTGCGGCGTAGGTCGTGCGAGACACCACGGCACCGTTGCACCTGAGCCAGCCCGGTGGAGGGACGTCCATCGCAAATGGAGCGACCATTCCGGCCATTGAATCTCCGACTTGTGTTTTCAGTCTGTTCAGGGCGGCGGTGGTCGCCAGAATCTCGCTGCTGTTCGTATCCGGATCATCACTTTTGGCGTTGGGCAGGTTTTCCAGCTCGACGTCTTCTTTTGTCGTGCCACGGGCGCGCAGATTCGCGTAGTCGCCATCTCGTGCCGCGAAGTGCTGGATCAGCGGCCCGGCGATTGACTCGGGCTGACGCTCATCCCAGAAAGCCGTTGAAGAGGTGTAATGGGCAATCGGGATGCAGTAATGGCGCACGCCGGCAGCGTCGGTGTAGTCGGCCTTTTCGCCATAGACAATTTTCCACGTCGGCACTCGATCGTTTAAATGTCGCTCCAGGCAAACGTCGAGTGTGATTTTTCCAGCGGGAATTACACCGGTGAGCGGCAAGGGTTTTGCCAAAAATACGCGGATACCTTCGATGTACGCTGTGCCAGCCCCCAGTTGGAATCCGTTTCCACTCTTTCCGAATACGAGCGAGTTACCAAAAAAGCACGCGCGGCCGTAAACCTCGCGATTGCTCAGGCGCTCGCGCTCATCGATACCGGCAAGGCGCACCGTAAAGTCATGCTGCCAGGTGCTTGCATCGATCGTGATACCCGTCAGCTGCATGGCCCCGTCATAGGCCACTAGAAAGTTGCGGGTAACGTTGTTGCCGATCTGCAACGGCGGAATGTTCTTGCGTTTTTGTTGCAGCGGCACGTAGGACACGGCGAACAGCAGACCGTCCGCGTCTTCAAGACCGACCCAGTTGAAGTCCCAGTCACCGATGTCAGACCCCAACTGGGCGCTGTACACAACCTGGTTCGGATTCACGAACCCGCGATTTTCCTCGGGGATGTCGTAGACGTGGACTATCTGCGCCGCTGGCGGTTTGCCGGCGGCCCGATCCACCGGTGTTTCCGGGTTCAACTGGGGCACATTGGCAAAAATAAACCGAGTGACGATCAGGGACTTTTTCTGACTTTGTTTCAGGGCGATTTGGCCTTCACCGGCCAAGGTAATACTGGCGCTCAAGGTGCGCTCCTAGAGACTGGCAACCAGCGTTTGCTGGTCGTCGTTGAAGTCGATCAGGGCGATTTGCAGCCCCACGGGGGTGATGGTCACGAAGTCGTACCGACGGCACGTTCGGCCGTACTGCTGGATAAGGACGCGCAACAGTTCAGGATTCAGCGAAAGCTGAGCGTTGCTGAATTTCAGTAGCACCACGTCCCAATCCCGATCGGGCTGGCGCTCCTCTATCTCCACATAACCAACGCCGAGGCGTTCGAAAATGCGCTTCATGCCTGCGGTGCTGCCCGCATCCACGGAGTTGATAAAAGCGTGTTTCACCCGTAATCGGAATAACGCCTCGGGCTCGCCCTGAAATCGCGTCACGTCGCGCTGCCAAGCCCAAAGCTCAAGAATGCTCATGTGGCAGATGTCCGGATCGATCTGCGAATACGGCCAGCGCAGCCAGCCGGTGACTGTCTCCCACCAAGCCTGTGCAGCAGCGACCAGTTTTGACAGCTCGGTGCCGCCAAGCCAGAACGGCAGTTTGAGTTTGGTCATTGCAGATTCACCTTCACCGAGGACAAACGCGGGATGTTCAGACCGCTGACAACATCAACGCCGGGCATGAATCGAAGGGAGGCGATATCGGCAAACTGCTGGTGCAGTTCCTCCCCCAGTCGGCTATAGCTGAATCGCGACTGTGGGTAAGTGAGCGTCGGTTGAAAGTCGCGGGGCGTGCTTTCGCGGAACGCTGCGCGGATGAACAACTCGACCTCACTTTTCAGAGTATTGATCTGTTCAGCGCTCAGGTTGGGTTGAGGCCAGAGATTCATGGCCACAGCCACAGGCACTTCCGGCATGACCATGGCCAGCAGATCATCGCCGTGGCCGTGGTTGCCCTGATCACGGATGTGCGAGTTGATTTGTTCCAGGTAAGTGTCCGCCGGCACGCTGGCATCAAACAGCACATAGGCGTTCGCGCTGCCCGGCCCACGTGGAGCGCCGTGTTCGAAATAGACACCGTCCGGACGCACGCCAGGGAACGCGGAAATCATGGCGCGATATACCGCGTCGGTGTGCCATTGATTGACCGCCGAAAATTGGTTGCGCACGCGCAAGCGCAACTGATCGTTGGGTTCCGGATCCGCACCTGGCGACTCCAGCCACCCGTCCTTGTTCACCACCTGGACGATGCCGGGGATCGGCGCCGGCAGAATCGCGTAGTAACCCGGGGCGAGATTGAAGCCGCTACCGGCTTCGATCGCTTCCACCGGGACTTCCAGCTGGATCTGTCCCTGCATGAACGTCGCGGGCGCAGTGGTCATCAACTTGTAGACGTTGCCGTTGATCGCAGCTGACTGCACGACAATGCCTTTTTCCAGCTCCATCACACCGTCAGGCGTAGCCCGGGTGAACAGCAATCTCCCTTGGGCTTTGGTGGCTCCCTTGCGCTCGACGTTCACCGCCCAGGCGAGCGTATCCAGCCATGCGTCCACCGCAGTTTTAACAAAGAAGTTAGGCAGCACGGTCATGCAAAGGAAGTCGAGCAGCCACAGAACCGGCTTGGTCACCAGTGCGGTCATTACCCGCCAGAACGGTGAATAACTGCTGGTGTTGGCCACCTTGGCGCCCTGGGCTTCGACCTCCTTTTCCCACGCAGCCTTCAATCCCGCCTCGGTGGTCGGAATGCCCGCATCGGCGACCACCTTTTTAAAATCGACGCTCACAGACTTACCTCAATCGATCCAAATTTGATGGTTTTGGCAGTGACCATGTAGGTGCCTGGCTCCTGTTGGGTGATGCGCGCTGTTCCCGGTACCAGACGCACGTCGTCTTCTACCAGCAGCTCCAGACGCTGAATGCAGTCGCGTTGCTTCAAGCGATCACGTTCTGCCACCAGGACAACCAATAAACCGCTGTCGCGGATCATGTGCGCGATGTCCTGGGCGATGCAGGCGCGGTCATCAATGAGCAATGGCTGATGCGAGGGATCCAGGGCTAGGTCGTTGTCGACGATCAGCAGATCTACGTATTCGCTCATCCGCCCACCGCCATTGCGACCATGTTTTCCACCTCCAGCGGGTTCATTGGTTTAGCGGTGTGAATGTTTACGTTCTCCACATGCGTGCCCTTGTTCTGGCTGTTGCTGTTGTTCTGAATGCTGGTCAACAGACCACCGGGCGGCACCGCTGAAGGGCGCGCAGGCGAAAGGCTGGGGATTGCTGCGTTAATGGTCTGCTGGGCTTTCTGCGCGGCGTTGGCGGTGTCGGCGGCGTTGGTCGCAGCATCCACGCCGGGCACTTCGGGCATACCGCCGAAACGCGCCTCGATGTTCACGCCCGGTATGCTGTTCATCAGCTCGATCAGGCCGTTAATGGCCGTCTGAAAAACGCTGACGATGCTGTCCCACGCGGCCTTGACCATGCCAGACCAGCCGCCCACAGAGTTGAACCAGTCAGAAAGTTTCTGGAACTGCGCGGCGACGAACTGAAACGCGGCAGTGTTCATCAGGGCTGACGTCCATTCGTCCCAGTAATAGACCGCCGCGACGATGACGGCTACCAGGGCGAGAACGCCGACAACGATCCACACCAGCGGGTTGGCAAGCAATGCCGCGTTGACCAACCAGATGGCGCCCTGCCACAGCAGCATTGCGCCGCGAATGAGAGCCAGACCAGCGCTCAATGTGTAGATCACCGCCATGTACGCCAGAATCGCCAGCTTTTGCAGGACGAACCCGGCAACGGTGCGCAGATTCAGCAACTGGACGACTTTCCAGACCGTCACCAGGCTAAGCCACACCATCCGGGAAACTCCCACCACGACCGTTAGCAAAGACAACGCGGTCACGATGCCCATGATGGTCAGCGCGGTGATGCCGATCACGCGGGTGATGTTGGGGAAAAGCTGCGACCAGCGAACCAGTGTTTTGCCGATATCCACCATTTTGTTCATGAACGGTGTCAGCACTGGAATCAGTACCTGACCGAAGACGACGCGCATTACATCAACGAGCGAGGCCCATTGCTGCCAGGGATCAACCATCGCTCGGGCCATGTTTTCGGCATTCTCCAGCCCGCGCACTTTGCCCAACTGCTCGATGCCGCTGCGCAGCCGCTCTGAATCCTTGAATAGAGCGCCGATCACTTGCGCACCTTCACCGCCGAACGCCTCTACCAGACTGGCTGACGCCGTGGCAGTGGTGAGGTCGCCGAACTTGCCTTGGAGCTTGTCCAGGATGCTCATCATCGGCAGAAGTTTTCCCTGTTGATCGGTGAACTTCATGCCGAGCTTTTCCGACGCCGCGCCGATGTTCTCGAAAAACGCCTTGTAGCGTCCGCCGGCGTCGCCGCCTTCCATCGTGCTGCTCAATGTGCCAATCACCGCCATCTGCTCAGCCAGGTCAACGCCGGAGGTCGTCGCGATCGCGCCGGCCTCCTTGAAAGCGTCTTTCATCGCGGCGCCGCTGGTGCGGAACAGCTGCACTGCCAATGCGGTTTGCCCGCCGAGTTTCTCCACCCACGCGCCTTTTCCCATCGCATCGGCTTGGGACTTCTGCAAGTTGTAAAGCGTGCCCACGTATTCGCCCATGGTCTCGGCATCGGATTTGGTCGCCTTGGCCAGCAGGTTGCTGACGTTGGTGAACGTGGCCAGCTGGTTGCCCGCGAGCCCCTTGATCGCACCGTCGATCAGGTACGCCGAGGCCACAAAGTCCCTGGCGTTCTCGCCGTAGTTCACGGCGAACTCCAGCGACTTGGTGTTCAGCGCCGTCAACGCATCTTCGGCGACGCCCAGCGATCGGACATCGCCCAGGGCGCGATTGACCTCCAGCGCGGGTTCCATGGATTCGCGGATCCCGACCACACCGGCGGTCAGCCCGGCCAAGCCCACACCGATTGTCTTGATGTGTTGCTCGCTCTGATCGGCAAGGTCGGAAAAGGCCGCTTGCACCTGACCCAATGGCGCGGTGACCTTGTCGGTCAGGCTCAGAATGAAAGCAAGGCGGGCGCTTTGGTCTGCCAATGTCGTTACCCGTTCAGCGCAATGGCGATGCCGTTAGCCACGGCAAACTCCATGCGTCTCCAGTGTTCGTCCTCCAGCCACTTGGCCGTCCCCATCGCCTCGGGCGTGGGTTCGGCACCAGGTAGCCAGTGGTTCGTCAGGGCCACCAACTGGCCCAGGCCGTTTTCGCTTAAGCGCTCAGCGTGGCCGAGTGCTTTTTTACGAGCACCTCAACCTTCGGGCCGTACTCTTCCAGCAGCGCGCCGGCGAGCTGCATCACCATGACCGGGTTGCCCAGCAGCGGTTTCAGGACGGTTTTGTGTTCCTGCATCACAGTGGTCATCAACAGGTTGTTGCCTGGGGCGACCTTGTTGGTTTGGGTCAGCGCGTTGAAGTACTTGGTGACGTCAGCCGCAGTCAGGTTGAAAGTGAATTCCTGTTCGCCGACTTCCAGGGTGATTTCAGTGTTCTGTTGGCTCATGGGGCAGCTCTCTTTTTGAGGTTGGGTAAAGTGGTTCCCTGGTGCGCCGGCGATCGCCGGCACACATCAAGGGCGTATTGCTGAAGCCCAAGGATCATTTGCCGGCTTAAGGCAAGCTGATCCCGGAGGGTGAAATAATCCGGTCGAGCGTCTGCTGCGAGTTCGGCGCTGCCTGCAACAGCCACGCGGGCGGTGCCGGCGGTGGCGGGCACAGATCCGGAAGCGGGACAGTTGGCGCGGATCTGCAACCGTTGAGTGCCATCGCCAACATCGCCACGCAGGCGCTCGATTTCAGTACGTGCATGCGTCAATTCCGTGGTGTTTCGTTGGTCGATTGCGTCCCGTTCGGCAAGCATTTCACCGGTGATGCGGGCCGCTTCACGTAGGCCGTTTACTTCCCGTTGCGCGCTGTCGCGCTCGCGCCTGGCGTCATCGCGCTGGCCTTCGAGCGTGTCGAAGCCGATCCAAACGACCAGACACACCACGACGAGAAAGAGGCATTCGCGCAGCATCAGAGGCCGGCCGCGCAAAGCCGAGACTCGGCCAGTCGGCGGTTGTGCAAACCTTGAACGAAGCGCTTTCTGCCCGTGGTATCGGTGACAAAGGCCCAAACCGGTGTCTTGCCATCTGCTGCCCACGCCAACGCGTTGCAGCCTTCGCTGATGCGACCCGCGTTGATCAGCGCGACCGCTCGACTCGCGCAGGTGCTTGGCACGCCAAAGTTGTGGCCGTGGCTGGTCAGCGCGTCAAAGGTGTTCTGGCCCACGTTGGGATTGGTGATGCAGTCAGCAAGCTGTAGCTGGGTTTTGCGAATCACCAGTTTTTCCACCTCGGCACATCGCTCGGGCGACCAGTAATCACCGACCACTACCGGCAAATGGCTGGTGTGTCGGGTGATGCCCTTACACACGGTTGGCAAACCACGGGCGAGCGGATCCGGGTAAACGACGTTTTGGCCGTTGCCTTCCCAGGTGCCCAGGAAGATCACAAGCGGAGCGCTGGCCAACGCGATAACACCGGCCTGAATCTTGCCGCGCAAGCTCATGGAAATAGCACTCGCAGCAGTGCCGGCACGACCATTTGAAGGACAGCACCGACCAGCGTGAGAATGGTCAGCAAACGGCCTACCTTCGCGCCGATGTCGTTCACCGCGCCCGTCAGGGTCTGCTGACCGGCGTTGAGTTCCGACAGTTGCCCGGCCATGTGTTCGAATCCTTGCTCCAACCTGGTAACTCGGGTGGGGACGGTTTCGTGCCGATCTGCCAGCTCATCCAGCCGGTGTTCGAAAACGGCAAATCTCTGTTCCAGCGATCCGAGGCGTGCGGCTTCAGTCGTCATCAGCGTTTACTCTGTTCGTGGCCCGTCTGACACGGGACGCACCGCGTTTTGCCGCCCAGCGCCTGGCGCGCGGGCGGGATTTCTTTATCGCAGTCCTGGCAATGGGTCAGGCTTGGCCCGACCGGCACAGGTTTCAGCAGCTGGGCCTTGATCGCCTGGTCACGTTGGCGCTGCTCCAGTTCCTGGGCACGGTCGAACCAGTCCACCATTACCGAAGCCCCTCGATCTCGGCCGCAGCCAGGTAGGGAACGCCGTTGATGTGGATAAAGTCCGGACTGGTGACGTCGAATGGCACCTTGTGTTTGGTCTTCTCGCCACCCTTGGGGTCGATCGCCAGCAGACTGGAGATCTTCACCTTGCAGCCGAACGCCTCCACGCGCAGTTCGTCTTCACCGGCCTTGGCGAAGAACACCGCATCAAACGGTTTCAGCTCGCGATAGCTTCCCGCCGATCTCGCTGCATCGATCAGCAACTCAAAGTTGGAGCTATCCAGTTCCAGTTCACCGGCAGCGGCCACGTCGCCGTCCACGTAGCCGTCAGGCACGCCCCGGGTTTGCGCCACGGCCGAGTTGTCGGTGATGTCCAAGGTGCAGCTTTCAACGTGCAGCGCGATATCGCCCAGGCTCACGTCGAAGTTCTTGCCGCCAATTTTTGCCATGGGGCGTTACTCCGCTTTGTCAGTGGAAAGATCCAGGGCAATGTTTGCCGTGAGGTCTTTCGGGCAGTTGAGGGGTTTGAGCTTGATGTAGGCCGCGACCTTGGTTTTGCTCAACCATTCCAGTACCAGGTCGCCGTCCTTCGGCGGCTCGATGTCGCCGGGGAAGACTTCGCCGTTGAACTTGACGGACTTGGCCATGGCACGCAGCGGCGCCATTAATTGGTTGGTGTTGACGGCCATGCTGTTGGGGGTGTTGTTCAAGCGGCGATCGGCTACGCGGCGAATCAGCAACGGGCGGATCTGGCGAGCGGCCTTGTCGGTGATGCGTAGGTACTCGACGACTTGAAAGTCACTGCCGGGGGTGTCCAGCATGTTGCCGTCACCCCAATACACGCCCGGGTAATCGGGATAGGTCTGCGACACAGAAAAACGCGCTCGATCCAGCTCGCTGCGCACAGCCGAAGGCAGCGGCACTTTTTCACCATCCATTGGCACAGGACCAAGGCCCAACACTGGGCCGGTGGCTACACGCATCGGACTGTCCGCGATGCTCACGGAGGAATGCGCCAGGCGCCCGGCGAGAACGCCGAGGTCGTTGCCGTGCAGTTGCGGCACCGGCAAAACACGCGGCGCGGCTAAATCCGCCACCAGCGCCTTTTGCTCGCTCACGTACTGCGCCCAGGTCTGCTCGGCGGTGATGCCGGCAACCGATGCCATGACGAATACGCGGCGTCCGTACTTGTTGTTGAGAGCGATTGCAGCGTCGTGCATGTCCGACAGCTCGGCGGCCGTGGTGACAGGCTTGGTGATTACCGCGGCTTCCACGGAAAAACCCTGTTGCTGGGCTTTTTCCAGCGCGGTTTCCCAGTCGCCCTCGGCGCTGATCGGGGCCGCGACGCAGGCCCAGCGCTGACCACCGTTCAAGCGGGCGGCGGTGATTTGGGTTTTCAGATCGCTGGCCGGAACGCCCAGGGAGGAGTCCAAGTCGCTGTCGGTGTTCAGCGCGATGAACTGGCCGACGTTCTTGCCGGCCGGGCCGATGAAAAGAAAGTAACGCTCAATCTCAGTCACGGCACCCTGGCCCAGATTGAGATTGTCGACGGTGACTTGACCGAGTGCCATGCAGTGCCTCGTTAGCGGGGTGAAGTTAGGATTTGTTGAAAGACCTGGTTAACCAGCTCGCGGGTTTCATTACCGCTTGCCACGCCGAGGAACTGACGTTTTGGCAGGGTGATGTCCCAGCTTTGCGCGCCGGACGACTCGGTTTTTTCGTTGTTCAAAATGCGGATCAGCAGCCCCGCCTTGGCGTAATTCACATGCTGTTGAATCCACGCTACTGAAGGCCGTGTCGGCTTTTTCTTGCCCTTCTGCCGAACGCTGAATCCGAGCTTGCGCAGGCGTTTGGCTTGTTTGTCAGTGCAGGCGATGCCAGGTGGAACGCTGTTCCAGCGCTTCATCTGCGCAGCAGTACGCCGCTCGGTGGCGCCGTTGTGCTGCTGAGTGGCGACCCAACGCGTCAGCGCGTTTTTCCAGCCCAGTTCGGCTCCGTCCGCATTGACGCGGGTAACCTGCAGCAGCTTGGCCAGACCCGCTTCCATCTTCTTTTTGCCCTTGGCTGATCCCTTCCGTTCTGCGAAAGACGAGCCGTCGAGGTTCTGCTGCTCGCGCTGGCGTTTGCGGCTCATCGAGCGCACCCGCTTGGTCACGTTGTTCAGCAGACGCCGGCGCAGCACTGGCGGCAGCTCCAGTAGCGCCAGTTGGGCGTCGACGTTGAGTAAGCCCCTGACATCGAGGTCACACGGATTAGCGCTCACCTGTGGCCACCTCGCCGCGCTCGGCAACCCACAGGTCAAACGGGATGAACGCCCACAACTTGCCGAAGGCCTCAATCTCGCCGGCAGGATCCTCAGCCAAGTATTGCGGCTCTACGAATTCCAACGTGATTTCCACGTCGAACAGATCGTTATCCAGCGGCTCTACGGCGAATTCCGGTGCGGGTAATTCGTGCCGATCGCGATCGGAGTCGTGGTTTTCCAGCCAACTGCCCACCAACGCCATCAGGCGCGCCGGATGGTCGGCGAAACGCTCCAGGACAATCGCGGCGCGATAGTGCATGTCGGCAAAGTGCATGCCGTCGACGTCGGGTTTCCAGACCAGCACAAGCTTCACCTGCTCGGTAAAGCTGTCGAGCTGCTCAGGCTCGACCAGGCGCCGGTCGCGAAGGTACGCGGTTAAACCTTGCAGCTTGTTCAAAGCAGCTTCGCCGTGATGCGGCCACGGCCTTGCAGCACGCGCACGGCCGCCTGGCTGAATGCCAAGAACGTTTCCTTGAGTTCAGGTGCTTCTTTCGCGGTGTTCTCGGCGCTTTCCCGCCGGGTCACGGACGCGAATTGAGGCAGCGCGCCGGCCTTGGCGCGGCAATACACGGCGCGCTTGTACAAGCTGACCCGCAGCACACGTTCAGGCGACGACAGTTCGGCGGCTTCTACATTGGTAAAGCCGAGGATCTGCCAGCGGTTTTTGAGCTTCGCCAGGTCTGTGTTGACCTCGGCCATGGCAATACTCAGGGCGTCGACCAGCAACGTGCCCAAGAACTCCGCCGGCAGGCGGTAGCCCTTCTGGAACTCGGACACAGAGAGGTTCGGCCAAAAGCCGTCGTTCTCGATTGTCTGTTCCACAAAGGTGGTTGGGTTCCCGGAAAAGCTGCTCATTGCTGGCCACTCAAATAGGGCGGGGAAACTGCTTTTCGTGGGGCTGGCCATGAATGGCAGACACACGTCCACAGTTCCCCGCTGGGGGGGTAGTCGGTTATGGGGCGCCGGTCACGGCGGGTGTTTGTTTGGCGATCGCCTTGCGGCACTTCGCAATGCGCGTCTCATTGCCAGCTTTCGCGTACAGCTCGGTGGAACGTTCCAGGTGCTGGAGCGCGGTTTCCCACTGCTCGGCCTCCATGGCGCGCATGCCGATCAACTTGTGGTACTTGGACGGGATCTGTTCGGTCAGCTCCCATTCACCGTCGACGCGAGGCAGCAGATCGGACAGGTACGGCTCCGGGCTGCGCTGGGCGTTGTATTCGGCGTAAGCCCAGTCGATCACTGCGTCCGCAACGAAGGTTTGCACGTCGCGACGTTTGAACCGCTCGGGCATCTCCTGCCCCTGCCCGATCGCAAAGTCCGCGAGTGCTAGGCCGTCTTCGAACTGCTCGGTGTCGAACAGCCAGACCATCACCTGCACCAGAACGCGATTCGGCATCACCAGATCCGAGTCCATGTAGCGCTGAATGAAATCCTGGTACTTGGGCAACAGCTCCTCACGCTTGAGTGCCTGACGCCCGGCGAGACCCTTGATATCGCTCAGGCGCTGCAGATCCTGATCCAGAGAGGCTTCCATCAGCAGCAGGTGCTTTTTCGCGTTGGCCGGGCTGCTCAGGGCTTCCGCCGGCGAATACGCCTGCGGTGCGGCGGCTGCAGCGATTACTGCAGCGGTTCCCTGTGCCAAAGTACGGCGCTTGTGGGCAAGGGCCAGGCTCATGCGGCCAACTCGACGTTTTCGGTAAACGCGATCTTTTCCAGCTGCTCGATCACGTAGCCTTCGTTGCGGCTGTTGTAATCCTCGACGCGGGAGCGTTTCGGGTTGTCTACGGTTTGCTTGCGCCAGCTGGAGTCCTGGAAGTAGATCGACAAGTTGTCCCAACTGGTGACCAGTACGCCGTTAACCGGGAAAAACGGCACGCTGAAGCTTGGCAGACCACCATAAGTGGCGATCACCTGGGCGTCCTCGATGCGCTCTTTTTCGGTGGGTGTATCACCCTGCTTGGCGTACAGCTTGGCCTTGTCAGCCGCTAACAGGTCGGTGCCGATAATGGCGATCAGGTCTCCGCCATCGCGCAGACGTTCGTCCACCATTTGCTTGGTGTCATGCACCAGAGCGTCCAGGTTGGCGTAATCACCGCCCTGCCCCAGGATTACTTTGCCAGCGGTTTTGCCTTCCTTGAGTACCTGCTGTGGGGCTTGCTCGCGCAGTTGTTGCAGCCAGCCTTTGTTCACGTCCTGCAGCATTGGGTAAGCGGCAATATCAGTCTGCGCAGCGGCTTTCAGGCCGTGGAAGCCGACCATGATGCGGTCCAGAGCGATCTGTTTCTGCACAGCAGCCGAGTAACGTTGATGGAAGTCCGGGAATTTGGCCCAGGCGTCGATTTTTGCGTACGGCAGACCCACGTCCGACTCGGTGGACGAGAGTTCGTAGGTGGTGTTGTCCAGCTCGGAGGCGTCTTTCGCCTCGCGATCGGTGGTCTTGGTGTTAGTACGGCCAGTCACCGGGCCGGACACACCGATGAACACCTTCTCACCCTTGATTTCGCTCACGCCGATGACGTTGATGCGCGAAAGGAAGTCCGACTTGGCGGTGATGGCGTCGTTCAATTCCTGGGTGATGGACGGCTCAACGCTGAACATCTTGCTGGACAGCTCGACACCATAGGTCTCGGCCATAGCCAGCTGCATCGCCGCATACATTTTCGCGCCGTAAGCGCTCAGGGAACGGGCCATGTCAGAGTACCCGCGCTTTGGTTTTGTCGGCTGCGCCGGTGGAGCGCGGCAGCTGACGTCCAGTGGACGTGTTTTGCAGCGTGGTGAACTGCTTCTGGAGGCTCGTCAAAGCTGCCAAGACGGCCTTATTGGAAGCGCCACCGTTACGCTTGAATTCGCGTTCTTCTTCGGCGGTGGTAACGATCTCGTCGACTGCCGCACTTACGTCATCGATCGTGGCTTGATCGGGTTCTGGCGCATCTTCGGCAGCAGGCTCAATCACGGCCTGAATGCCGGCAGCGACGACCAGCAGCTGGGCCAGCAGGGCTTTCAAAGCCGTTGCGGTAGCTTCATCCATTGGGGGTTTGCTCTCGGTTGGGGTTTGCGGAGTGGTTTCAGCGGCGGTGTCATCAATGCCGAAACGCTTGAACAGGCGGGTGAACATGCCGACAAGGCGGCCAATCTCGCCCTGCGCTTCGGTTTCGCGCAGAGGGCCGAGTTCTTGGGATGCGGCGTAGTACGCATCGCGGCTGGTGCGACTGGAGAAGTAGAGTTCCTGCGTGCCGACGCTGGCGGGTTCGTCGGTGACGGCGATACCGGTCATGTAGGCTTTGCCACGGCCCCGGAAATTCGGCTTGATCTCGATGCTGGTGAACAGTTTTTCGCCGGCGTCATTCAGGCGCAGCAGCTTGTCGTTGGGCTTCAGTTGCGCTTCAAGGGCGACTTGGCCAGGTTCCAAATCGTCGCCCTCTTCGACCAAGCGCACAGCGAAAACCGTTCCGTGGGATCCGAACC
This sequence comes from Pseudomonas sp. PB103, assembly GCF_009764635.1. Taxonomy (NCBI): domain Bacteria; kingdom Pseudomonadati; phylum Pseudomonadota; class Gammaproteobacteria; order Pseudomonadales; family Pseudomonadaceae; genus Pseudomonas; species Pseudomonas sp. PB103. The sequence goes on from NZ_RWIL01000050.1 coordinate 36,475, forward strand.
AGCGTTCGTGTTCACACCAGATAACGGCGGTGTACAAAGTCGGCGCGTAGGTCTCGGCGATGTCGCGCAGTTCCTGGGGAAGGATCTCGCGGCCATCGACGGTCGGGCCGCTGGTGGCTACACGTTTCCAATAGGAGACAAGGGAACGGGGCATGAGTGGTGACTGCGCTCAATCGCTGAATGAGCCGCCACGATAGGGAGCCGTTTACCGCCAAACAAACGGTTGAAACTCAGGGTTCTCCTATTTTCGAGAGATAGGCGGATCGCAGCATTTAACTCCGCGTTTCCGGGGTTTTCGCCGCATAGACTGCGGCCCATGAACTACCCGACCGAAGTTAAAGAAGCCGCAAAACGCCTCTACCTGCGCCGCTGTTCGGTGAAGGAAATACATGCGCATTTGAAGCTGCCCAACATACGAATCGTCTATTACTGGATCCGCCAAGGCGGCTGGGACGAGATGCTGACGGATGAAGAACCGTTGAGCGCGGTCAACCGGCGAATAACCCTGATCCTGGAAAAGATCTATCCGCTGACGAAAGCCGAACTGGACGAACTGGAGCGGCTGACAAGCCTGCTTGAACGGCTGAAAAAACTTGCGGCCAAGCCTGCACAGGCAGCGCCGTCAGACGCACCGGACGAGCCTCGCGAACGCCAGCCTGGTCAACGTCGTGAACGAGGCGAAGGCGGCGGCAAGAAGCGCGAAAAAAAGGCGAAAAACGACGTCAGTGGCCTGACCGAAGTGGACTTCCTCGATAAATTCATTTCGAAGATGTACGGCTACCAGAAAGAGCTGTTCGAGGCGAAACAGAACCCACTGACTCGCCGTGTCCGGAACATCCTCAAAAGCCGTCAGGTCGGTCTGACTTACTACTTCGCCGGCGAAGCGTTCATGGACGCTGTGCTGAGCGGTGACAACCAGGTGTTTCTGTCAGCCAGCCGATCGCAGTCCGAGATCTTCCGTAGTTACATCATCCAGTTCGCCCAGCAGTGGTTCGGCATCGAGCTTACGGGCAATCCGATCACACTGAGTAACGGCGCCGAACTGCGCTTTCTCAGCACCAACAGCAGCACCGCCCAGGGCTACCACGGCCACGTCTACGTGGACGAATATTTCTGGATCCGCGACTTCGAAAAACTCAGCACCGTGGCCAGCGCCATGGGCACACACAAGAAGTGGCGCAAAACCTATTTCTCGACGCCCAGCGCCGTGTCGCACCAGGCGTACCCATTCTGGTCAGGTGAGGAATTCCGCAACAGCAAACGCGGCAAGAAGGCCGGCGGTGTGTGGCCGAGCGAAGCGGCCTACACACAGGGCGCGCTGTGTCCGGACGGCCAGTGGCGCAAGACGATCACCCTGGACGATGCGATCGCCGGCGGCTGCGATCTGTTCGACCTGGAGCAGCTGCAGCTGGAGTACGACGAAGACAAATTTCAGCAGCTGTTCTACTGCAAGTTCATCGACAGCACCCAAAGCGCATTCAGCCTCAAGGATCTGGAACGCTGCTACTCGGACCTATCGTTGTGGGACGACTACAACCCGGACCTGGATCGACCGTTCGGCAACAGCCCGGTCTGGCTTGGCTACGACCCAAGCCGCACCCGCGACGACGCCACCTGTGTGGTCATCGCGCCGCCACTCGAACCCGGGGCGAAATTCCGGATTCTGGAGAAGCACAGCTGGCGTGGCCACTCGTTCACCTACCAGGCTGCACAGGTCAAGAAGCTGACCGAGCGCTTCAACGTCCAGCACATCGGCATTGACGTCACCGGCGTGGGTTACGGCGTGTTCGATCTGGTGCGCGACTTCTACGCCAAGGCGACACCGATTCACTACAGCCTTGAGGCGAAAAACGCCCTGGTGCTCAAAGCCCAGGACACGATCCAAGGCAGTCGCATCGAGTGGGACGCAGGGTGGACGGACATCGCCCAGGCCTTCCTGACCATCAAGCGAGGCGCCACCAACAGTGGCCAGATCACCTACAGCGCATCGCGTACCGAAGCCACCGGTCACGCCGACATTGCCTGGGCGGTGATGCACGCCCTGTCCAACGAACCTTTGAACACCAACAAGCGGCGTCGCAGCCGCTACGTCACGAGTAACCAGAGCAGCCATGGCCAACCGCAAGCGCAGAAAGCAACACGTAGCCCAACCAACGCAGCAACCGATGCGCTCGTTTACGTTCGGGGAGCCGGAACAGGTGCTGTCCGGCAACATCGGCGAGTACGTGGGCGTGTTCCCCAGCGACGACGGCAAGATCTACAAACCTCCGGTTTCACGGGCTGGTCTGGCCAAGCTTCTGCGCGCCAACGCGCACCACGGAGCCATTCCAAAATTCAAACGCAACCTGCTGTTGCGTGAGTTCATCCCTTCGGCCGGCTGCAGCACTGAGACCATGGGGCGCGCCGGGCTGGACTACATGGTGTTTGGCGAATCGTATTTCTACAACGACACCAATGCGTTCGGCCAAGTGCTGGAGCTGCAACACCTTCCGGCTATCAACATGCGGGTAAAGGTCGACGGCGGTTTCGTGATGCTGCTACCCGACAACAAGGAATTGGAGTTCGAACAGCACGAGATTTCACACGTCCTGGACTACGACGTGGAACAGAACATCTACGGGATACCGGACTACTTGGGCGGCCTGCAGGCGCTGCTGCTCAATGAAGCGGCCACCCTCTTCCGCCGTCGGTACTACAGCAACGGCGCGCACGCCGGCTACATCTTCTACACCAACGATCCTGACCTGACCGAAGAGGACGAAGACGAGCTGCGCGCACAGATCAGTGCCAGCAAGGGCGTGGGCAACTTCCGCTCGATGTTCGTCAACATCCCCAACGGCAAAGAAAACGCGATCCAGATCATCCCCGTGGGTGACTTCCAGGCGAAAGACGAACTGGAGAAGGTGAAGAACATCACCCGAAACGACGTTATCGCCGCCTGGCGTATGAACCCGGCACTGGCCGGCATCATCCCGGAAAACACCGGTGGTTTCGGGGACATCGAAAAGATCGATCGCGTGTACACCAGCAACGAAATCCGGCCGATCTGCCAGTTGTTTAACCAACTGAATGACAAGCTGCGAGAAGACAGGCGCTTTAGCTGGAAGCCTATTCCTGAAGCAGTGGATACCACTACGTGAGTAACCAGATGGAGGGAAAGCCACTACATATTGTGGCAATATGGTGGCGATAAGCTGCCCCTGGGGAGGGACACAATGAGAGTTGTATGCAATTGCGGACACAAGGGCCGGATTGCCTCGCGGGAAGAGGTAACCAGAGCCTTTGTAAAACTGTACTGTCAGTGCCTGGACGCAAAGTGCGGGCACACATGGGTGGCAAATCTGACGTTCTCGCACACGCTCAGTCCGTCATCGCAGACATTCGAGCGGATGTTGATCGATCGTTTGCGGGAAATGCCCCGAGCGAAGCAGCGGGAGCTTTTCGAGCAGTTGGGATCGCAGGCGGTAGCATAGTTACAAACCGCCAACGCTATAGCGCCGGCGATCGGGATCATTCAAGGAATGACGGTCAGCCCTCTACTTTCTCCTTTGGGTTGATTGCCAGTATCTCGGCCACGCGACGAATCTGTTGCTGTTCAATGCGGCTCAGCCGGCGATACAGATCGATCAGTCGACGCTCAATGTCCGTGAGTACGGTAGTTTCCGACCCGGCGTGTTCGAGGTTGATGTGATCGTTCTTCTTGCGATCCAACATGCTAACTACTCCATAAAGTGCATTGCTGAATGGACTTTATGGGGGGTGCGCAACTGCATTGGAATAAGAGATACCCCAATCACTGTGCGGGATTGTTGCGAGTTAAGACCGGTGCCTGGCGACGTCGTCGGCCATCGCTTCAAGGATGCGGCGAATAGCCTTTTGGTCATCCTCTGGAATGCTTCGGAACTGCTTTACCAAACAGTCTTCGACTTCCGTCAGTGCTTCATTCGCCAACGTCTTTCGCGATCCGTGAACGATATACGCAACGTCAAAATCGAGCAGAGAGTTAGCAAGGCTCAGGTAGGACGCAGGCGCATCACTCGCACCCGATTCGTAGTTGCCTTGGGTACGTTTAGACACGCCAAGTTTTTCAGCCAGTTGATCTTGAGTCAGGCTAGCATTGGCGCGAAGTTCCCGCAGCCTGGCGCCGATCTCTTCAGAAAGAGTCAATATTTTTCCACTCGCATATTTACATTGGCAGTTTTTTGCCACATCCTGCGCTCGTCATCACACGAAAACGCAGAGATTTGCACTATGCCGAACACAAGCATCACCGAGCAAGCCCGCAAAAAAGCCCGTGAAGCGCTGGAGAAGCGCCGTCAGTCCGCGAAAGATTTTGCTGCTTTGCACAACCTGAGTCCCAGCACCGTTTATGCGGTGCTGAGTGGACAGAGCCAATGTCGCCGTGGGGAGGCACACCGAGCCGCCGTTTTATTAGGCGTCAAACAAGGTGTGATCGAACAGTAATGGCATGGGCCAACAGGGAAAAGTAGAAGTTGAAAAGTCCAATCCTAGACACGCGCAAACAAGTCATGAGCGAGATCATCCGCAGTTACGCCGGCGGACGCGAAGCCGCTGCTGCGCGCTTGGGTCTGAAGCTCAAAAAATTCGACAACCATGCCTACGAAAATGCTGGTTGCAGCCCCCTCAGCGACTTACAAGTTTTCATGCTTGAGCAGGACTGTGGAACTCAGCACTTCCCCACGTACGTCGCGTCAATGTATGGGGGACTGTTCGTACCGGTGGCCGATCCTGAAACGCTCGACAATGTCGAACTCTACAAACGCTCCGTGCAGGTTTCTGCAAAGCGAGGGTGTGTTGATCAAGCAATTGCCGCCGCTCTAGAAGACGGTTCTATCAGTGATGAAGAAGCTGAATTCATCATGGACGCGCATAACCTCCACGTAGCAGCAAGGCACGCAGAAGTGCTGGCTGCCATCGCTCTCTACCGCGCAGGAAAGGCTCAATGAATAATTTGCCTGCAGTACCGGAATACCAGGATGTCCTGCAGAGCGCCGCGCTGGGGTTTCTTGAGCGTCACCACTGCGAACACCTGAGCGACGATCAGCAACTCTTCAGCCGGGCTGTTCAACACCTGGTTGCAGACTACGACGTGCAAACGCAGGTCGCTGAAAAAATCGTTCACCTCGCTGGCACCACCATGGTCGCCGTTCGCGATCGGCAACGCCTGAACATCCAGAGCAGCACGTCGACGCACACCGTAATCGTTGACCCAGTCACCGGCAGTCAATGGGCCGTGCCGGTCAGCCTGATCTACGAGCGAATCATCAACGCGCCAGACATTGGCCGTTTCTGCTTAGCCAGTTCGTAACACCACCCCCTAACGAACGCCTGCCCCACACCCTGTGGGTTTGGGTGAGCTGCGCCTGAAATCGAGGTTTCAAGATGGGAAACGCTGTGATTCTGACCACCCAATTGCCAGCTGCAGAAGCCGAAGCGCTTCTGGCTGTGATGCGTGAGCAGTACCGCTTGAGCCTCAACAACTACTGGTACGCGGATGAATACCGCTATGTCCCACAAGAAAAACGGCACAGCTCGATTCTGGAAAGAACCCCGGTGATGGCTGCGCAAAAACGCCTGATGGCAGCCCTCTCCCTCAGCCTCAAAGCAGTGAAGTAATCATGAAAGAAGATCTTCGCCACGACGTGTTGCAACGCCTCCAATTCGACTTCGGATTGAAGCACCGCACGGGCACCGACTACATGCGCGGCGGCACCTGCCCCAAGTGCAAGAAAAAGGAGCTGTATTCCCGTTTCGATACGCCCTGGATGGTGATCTGTGGTCGCCCGGAAAAGTGCGGCCACACGCTGCACGTGAAAGAGCTGTACGACGATCTGTTTGAGGACTGGAGCAAGCGCGCGCCGGCGACCGACCAGCACCCCAACGCCACCGCGCGCGCCTATCTGGAATACGCCCGAGGCTTTCGGTTTGAGTTGATTCAGGGCTGGTTCACGCAGGAAAGTTTCTATTCCCCTGAACACAACGCCGGCAGCGCCACGGTGCGTTTCGCTCTGGAGAAAGGCGGCTGGTGGGAACGTCTGATCGATCAGCCGCACCGCTTTGGCAAGATGAAGGCGCGCTTCAAATCCAAGGACAGCTATCGCGGCGTCTGGTGGTGCCCGCCTTGCGTCGACCTGCTCGAGGTCAAGGAAATCTGGATCGTGGAAGGCATCTTTGATGCCATCGCCCTGGTGCACAACGACATAGCAGCGGTGTCGGCCATGTCGTCCAATGCGTTCCCGGGGGACTCACTCAAGGCGCTGATCAAAATCCGTGAAGGCGGCAAGCTGCCCAAGCTGGTGTGGGCATTGGATAACGAGCCGAGCGCCAACGCCTACACCCGGCGCTGGGTCCGTGAAGCCCGCGCCCTGGGCTTCGTCTGCGAATCCGCGCAGATCTCGCAGCGCGACGGGCGCAAGGCTGATTGGAACGATCTGCATCAGCGCTGGAGCTTCATCCAGGACGATGCCAAGCGTGCCGAACAGATCGCTACCGACCTCAAGCAGGCGCGGCATCTGGGCGCCCTGCTGCTGGCAGACAGTGCCGCTGAAAAAGCCTTGCTCATGTACGACTGGAACAAGCGCGGTGAATTTCACCTGGGCTTCGGCAGCCGCCTGTATTGGTTCAAGCTGGACATGGAGAAATTCAACCGAGCCATGTCCGACATCGAGGACAGCGACAACCACGACGACCAGTTGCTCAACCAGGCGCAGCAGCGCGAAAAGGCGCTGCAGCAATCCGGCAGTGTCGTCGAGATTGCCAACTGCTACCCGCAAGCCCTGTACTTCCAGCGTAACGAGGTGACCGACGAGTCCTGGTATTACCTGCGCGTGGACTTCCCGCACGATTCGGAAAGCGTCAAAAACACTTTCACCAGCGGCCAGTTGTCAGCGGCCAGCGAATTCAAAAAGCGTCTGCTCGGCATGGCCGCCGGCGCCATGTTCACCGGCAGCGGCCAGCAGCTCGACAAGCTGATGAAGGATCAGCTGTTCGGCATCAAAACCGTTTCAACGATCGACTACGTCGGCTACAGCAAGGAGTACGCCTGCTACGTCTACGGCGATATCGCAATCAAGGACGGCAGCACCTACAAGGTTAACAGCGAAGACTATTTCGAGTTCGGCAAGCTGCGCCTGAAAACCCTGCAGAAAGGTGTGCCGATCAAGCTGCAACGTGACGGCAAGGACTTCAATGAGCAGTGGGTAAAGCTGCTGTGGACCTGCTTCGGCGCCCAGGGCTTCGTCGCCCTGGTGTTCTTCTTCGGCTCGCTGTTCTGCGAACAGATCCGCGCACGTTACCAGTCCTTCCCATTTCTGGAGGCCACCGGTGAAGCCGGCGCCGGCAAGACCACCCTGCTCAACCTGCTGTGGAAACTGCTCGGCCGCGAAGGTTATGAAGGCTTCGACCCGATGAAGTCGACCAAGGCGGGGCGCTCGCGCCTGATGGGCCAGGTCTCCGGCATGCCGGTGGTGTTCCTCGAGGCCGATCGCCACAGTGACGATCGGGCACACGCGAAAACCTTCGAATGGGACGAGCTGAAAGACTTCTACGGCGGCGGCACCCTGGCCACCAAAGGCGTGAAGACTGCCGGCAACGAGACCTACGAACCACCCTTTCGCGGAACGATTGCCATCAGCCAGAACGCCGCCGTGGTGGCTCACGAAGCGATCATGACGCGCATCGTCAAACTGCACTTTGTGCGTCCGACCGTCACCCCGGAAAGCCGTGCGGCCGCTGATCAGTTGAACGCGCTGGATGGCGCCACCCTCAGTCATTTTCTGCTCAAAGCGGTGGGCAAAGAATCCGCCGTGCTCGATCTGTTCGCCCAGCGCATGCCGGAACATGAAGCCAAGCTGCGCCGTCTGCACACCCATTGTTTTGCCTGCAGCACGGCTTATATCAGCGACCAGGGTAACTGCAGCAGCTGCGGTTATGACCTGCGCGGCTACATCCGTGTCGAGCGCATCAGCAAGAACCACGCACAACTGCTCTCGCTGCTGGACGGCCTGCGCCTGGTGCTGAAACTGAGTGATCCGCAAGTCGCTGCCACGCAGCGGCAGATCGTGCGCATGGCCATCGAGCGCCAGGCGTCGATCAGCTCCGACCACCCGGCCGTGGCCGAGTTTTGGGAGGTTTACGACTACCTCGAATCCCTCAGTGAAGATCCGGTGGTCGACCACAGCAGTGATCCGACCGTGATCGCCATCAACCTCAACGAATTCTGCGAGCGCGCCGCCGAACACAAACAGAAGCTGGCCGACGTGGCCACGTTGCGCGACCTGCTCAAGGAGTCGCGCTCGCGCAAATTCCTCGACAGCAACAAGGCTGTGCACAGCGCCGTGCGCGCCGCGTTCAACCACCGTAACCCGGTTTCACAACCCCGACCGACCACGGTCAAGTGCTGGACATTCAAGGCGTAAAGGAGAGCAAGACCGATGCAGATCCAAGTGTTGATGGGCAATGCCGGCGACGGCAAAACCAGCAAGCTCCAATGGGTGCAAAGCCGTCTGGAATTTACCGGACAAAGCGCTCCGATCATTCAGGCCGGTGCTTACGGCGAGGACGGCTTGCTGCAGATTCTGGAAGTGCGGGTCGCCGCTGGCCAGCGCGAGATCCTGGTGGACGACTGCAGCCGGCAACAAATCCTGCGGGTACTGGAATGGCAATCATGTGTGGAACATGAGCCGGATTTTGACGGCCTGGTGATCCACCTGGCACGAAAGGACTGATCTTAAAAACAGTGCCGAGGAGTTGCAGCTCCTCGACACCCGACCACTTACGAGGACCATACCATGCAAGCACAGAACCCCAGCAGCAGCGGCACGAAGGCTACCACACCGGCGCGGCACCTGGTGGCGACCGCGATCATCGGCGCCGCCGTCATCGGCTACCTGGTGCATAAGACCCCAGAAGCCCGCACCCGCCTGGAAAGCCTCAGCCAGATGGCCAGCACCTTGGGCGACCTGAGCGACACGGATGCCGCCCTGATCAGCCAGGTGCTCGCCCGCCCTGCCACCCGGGGAGAACCACGCCATGACCAATGACCCGACCGTAACACCGTCTCGGCGTTTTCCCTGGAACATCGATCTCACCAGCGTATGCGACCAATGCGGCAAGTGGCGCGCCCAGGGCAATCACCAGGCCTGCAGTCGCCGGCGTCAGCTACTGAACGCCCATCTGCGCCAGAACAGGCCCAAACCGTAAGCCGCGTCCACCAGAAGACACGCTTGCAGATACTTGGCCCGGAAACGGGCCTTTTTGTTTCCGATCGTCAGACTGTCGATATACGAGTACAGCGTTAGGGGTTTACATGAGTGGGGTCGAAGCTCGCGGCAAGTCCGTGAGAATCTATTTTCAATACAACGGGGAGAAATGCCGGGAAACGGTCCCGGGCAGCAACACGCCGGCGACTGTGGCCCAGGCCAAGCGCCTGGCCGACATCATTGAATACGAGATCCAGACCGGCACCTTCGATTACGCCCGGCACTTTCCGAACTCGGCCCGGCTGGTAGAAAACACTTTCGGCCACTACCTGGACCTGTGGTTGAAGATCAAGGCCAACAGTGTCGCGGCCTCAAGCTACCGAGGTTACGCGAACAAGGCCGAAGTGCATGTGCGACCCCGCTGGGGCAAGGTGCAGATCAACCAGATCGATCACCTCGACCTGCAGGTGTGGATTCAGGACACGCTGTCGAAGACCCTGAAGAACAAGACCATCCGCGACATCATCAGCAACGTGCGCCAGGTGTTTCGCTTGTACCGCACGCGGATGAAGGTCGCGCACGACCCGACCGAAGGGTTGATGGTGCGCCTGCCCGATCCGGAAGCCCCGGACCCGTTCACCCGGGCGGAAATCAAACAGATCCTCGACACCCCCACCCACCGCACCCACGAACTGCTGATGGTGCAGTTCATGTTATGGGCCGGCCCGCGCGTGTCCGAGACGATCGCCCTGGCCTGGGAAGATGTCGACCTGGCGCAAGGCACGGTGACCTTTCGCCGCTCCAAGGTGCGCGGCGCTTACCGGGTGACGAAAACCCGCCGATCGATGCGCCGGGTGCGCTTGCTGGCACCGGCGTGGGACGCCCTGCGCAAGATCGATGCGCTGACGCGCAAACGCAAGGCGGAAACCGTGGAGATCGTCGAGCGGGACAACAAGACGGTGCGGCAACACAAGCTGCACTTTGTGTTCCTCAACAGCCACAGCGGCCTGCCGCACGCCAACGACTTCGTGGTGCGCGATCGCTTTTTCAAGGCGCACTTGCTGGCTGCCGGCGTTCGCTATCGGGGGCCCGGGCAATGCCGGCACACCTACGCCAGCCAGTTGCTGACCACCGGTGTGGCGTCAATCGACTGGATCGCTGAACAGATGGGCCATACCAATGGCAACATGATCCGCCAACACTATGGGACATGGATCAACGAGGACGGACCCGACGTGGTCGGCATGCTTCAAATGGCCCTGAAGCTGTCACCGGTTACAGCTCTACACTGAATCCGCTCAGCCCGACGCTGTCGGCAAAACGCCCCACGGCGGTCAGGCTGGCCCAGGTGCGCAGCGACTCACGTCGCGAGCGCACCGGCACCCAGCGTGCGCCGCTGCCGCCGAGGCGTATCGACAGGCCCCAGTCGGGGCCACCGTCGATCCTGGCCACCAGGCATTCGCGCACGGCGTGTTGGTCGACCAGCGCGCGCAATACCTCTTCGTGAATGCCTTCGCCGATCACTGTGCGTGCTCCTGACGCCGCGCCGTGGCGGCCGCCTCGAAGGTCTTGTACAAACCTTCGATACTGGCCGCGTTCAGTACCTTGACCGTCTCCAGGCCCAGCACGAAACCTTCGGCGCGATCACTGGCGCGAAACAGATCGTCCGCCGTGTGCGCCAACTCGATTTGGTGCAGCAGTTTCAGGGTTTGCACCTCCACCGCGTTCGGCAGGTGCAGTGCCGCCAATGTATCGGCCATGTTCACTCCCATTTCCAAACATTGGCATTGGCCGACGGCTCAGGCGTCAGCTCGAATGGCCCGATATTGATCAGCAGCCAACCGCCGCCGGGCTCATTACAGCCATCGATCAATTGCCCTTGCAGCATGTGCCCATCAGGCAAAATTACCCGCAGCAGGTTGGCCGCCTTGGGTCCTTGTAAATACTGCTGCAGTTCAATACGGGCGCTTCCAGTGCCGGCATCGCTCAAGCGCACGGGACATTCGAGCGTGGTCCGCTCGATCGGGTCCTGCCCCAGATAACGGGCGATCACCACAACGGTGGCCAGGCCCTCATAAGCTTCAGACATGCACGGGTGTTCCCTGTTCGAGTAAAAGGCGATGCTGGCATCGACCAGACAGTGAGGCAATGGTAGACCAGAGCCGGGGGGACTGGTTGCCACGTGGCGAAAAAAAGGCCCCCACACCTGGGCGGGGTGTGGGGGCCGATTGAACATAGGCTGGAATTCAACGTACCGGTTGACGGGCGCAATGGTCCAAGAGCAGACAATAAATAGAACAGACGGTATCCAGCTCCCTCATCGGAATACTCTAACAAGAGCTTGCTGTTGTAGCCCATGGCTACTATTACTTAAACAGCCATTACTGAGGACGCCTCGATGCCCCCAAGATTCGTTGTAATACCTGCGATTCCAAAGGAGGTGGGTGCGATACGACAAGGCATTCGCTTCTACTGCAAACCTCAACACACTGGTTTCGATATTTATGACAACGATGAAAAACGCCGGCTTAAAAAAGACTATCCAAGTCGCGGCGAAGCGGAAACTGAATGCCTTCAGCTTAATCAGTAACGGCATTATCCGGTAGATGATTGCCGGTCACGACGTAATAGATGTCAGCGCCGATCGTGGAAATCTTTGCGAGATAGTCCGCTCTTGGTACGCGGAACCCACACTCATATTTGTACTGAGCATCAGTTTTCACCCCGCCTGCGCAACCAAAATGCTGCTGGCTCATTTTCAGCCGAATCCTTTCTTCTCGAAGGCGCGCACCGATCGTGCTCCCTTTGAATTCACTCATATTTGGATGGCCGTGACCCACGCGCACCTCCTCACTCAGTTCCGTTTGATATGAAATACTACAACGAACCATGTGGGGAGGAGCTGCTCAGCTGCTAGTGGTTTGTCGTAGGTGTCATATTAGAAATTTGCCGAAAGAAATCGGTCAACTTGCGGCTTCACAGAATTCTTCTAGACTCGAATTCAGCTGAAGGAACAGCGTCGTTTATTGTGACACCCCCCCGAGCCCGCCCATGCGGGCTTTTTAATTTCAGCCGAAAGTCGCCTGATGGACTACCTGTTCTGGGTCAGCGCTTCCTATCGCGATTGACGCCAATCAGTCGATGGCCGACCTTGAGAGCAGGCTAAAAGACCTAGGACTGCCGCAGTCGCATAATCGCATCTGTAATCGCTTTCGCATTTGCATCCAAAGTTTCCATCGCTGTGACCGCGTTTTCTGCGACGGCCTCTGCACCGCTCTCTGAAAGCCACTTGGTGACCTCCTCTATCGCCGCCCCAAGCGCATGCTGGTTGTGCAGTAGTAACGTGAGTGCATCTGCAGTGGCAATGTTGGAATCTGAGTTATTTGGCATAACAGCCTTCCTTGGAGTTCGGTCCGCAGAAGCCTAGCTCATCGAATCGCTGGCGAAAGTCAGCCACCCTTTCGGTGGCAGCCATTTTCGCACCAAAATAGTGCCCCAGTCCCATCTCAGTCCCATATGGCCTTTTTTCAGACGCCAAAAACCACAAACCCCCGACTTTCTCTAGGAAAATCAGGGGTTTGCGTTTACTGAATGTGGCGGTGAAGGAGAGATTCGAACTCTCGATACAGTTTCCTGTATACACACTTTCCAGGCGTGCTCCTTAAGCCACTCGGACACTTCACCGTATCTCTTCAAACATGTTCTGTCTGTCGAGGCGCGCTAATGTAGTCGAAAGCTTTTCCGATGGCAAACTTTTTTTGCAGAATTTTCATGCGCTTAAGAGAAAAAGCCGTTTGCGCTGCTGACGACCCATGGCAAACCGGCCAATCTCCGGTGACTGTGCCCCTTCTATATAGAAGAAAAATGGCGAGCTACGCCGGATCAGCCGCGAATCGGTGACTGGCGGGTCAGTCACGGCGCTTTACCTGACCTGCGGCGGTGGGTAACGTCTGCCCATCTTTCTTACAAGGAATAGCGTCATGAGTGAGTTGATTTCCTACCACCTCGAAGACGGTATCGCGACCCTGACGTTGAGCAATGGCAAGGTCAATGCCATTTCCCCGGACGTGATTGCGGCCTTCAATGCGGCGCTGGACCAAGCGGTGACTGATCGTGCCATCGTGATCATTACCGGTCAGCCAGGCATTCTGTCCGGCGGCTATGATCTGAAGGTGATGACAGCCGGCCCTAAAGAAGCGGTGGCGCTGGTGACTGCGGGGTCGACGCTGGCCCGTCGCCTGCTCTCTCACCCGTTCCCGGTGATTGTTGCTTGCCCGGGTCACGCCGTGGCCAAAGGTGCTTTCATTCTGTTGTCGGCGGATTACCGCATCGGCGTCGATGGCCCGTTCAGCATCGGCCTGAATGAGGTGCAGATCGGCATGACCATGCACCACGCCGGGATCGAGCTGGCGCGTGATCGTCTGCGGCGTTCGGCGTTCCACCGCTCAGTGATCAATGGCGAGATGTTTGATCCGAAAAGTGCTGTGGATGCCGGGTTCCTCGACAAGGTGGTGTCCGCCGAGGAACTGCAAGGTGCCGCCCTTGCTGCCGCGCGCCAGCTGAAGAAGATCAACATGCTCGCGCACAAAAATACCAAGCTGAAGGTGCGCAAGGCGCTGCTGGAAACCCTCGATAACGCCATCGTCCAGGATCAGGAGCATCTGGGTTAAGCCCTGGCTCAAGCATTGAAGAAAAGCCCGACCCTCGTGTCGGGCTTTTTCTTACACGCTCGGTTGAAAACGCTGTAGCGGCTCTAGGACGGGTCTGACAAGCAACTCTGAAACATGCGCTTAAACATCGCCTATCTCCGGACTCTATAGCGGCAATTGCCGAAAACAGTGCACATCCGTACACTGCGCCACCTTTTGTCCCGGTGGGGCCTGAAAATGCTGTTCGTGTTTCGTATGTTATTGATGGGCCTGCACTTTATTCTGGCGGGCATCCTTGGGGTGATCCTCGGGATATGCCGCCCTTTCAATCCGGACAACAGCCGACTGTGCGCCCGCCTCTACGCGCTCCCGGCGATGTGCATTTTGCGCCTGCGGGTCAAGTCCGATGTCAGCGGCTTGATGAACAAGCCCGACAGTTGCGTGATCATCGCCAACCACCAATCCAACTACGATCTGTTCGTGTTCGGCAACGTCGTACCTCGTCGCACCGTGTGCATCGGTAAGAAGAGCCTGAAGTGGGTACCGCTGTTCGGGCAGTTGTTCTGGCTGGCCGGCAATGTGTTGATCGACCGTGGCAATGCGCACAAGGCGCGACAGTCGATGCTGACCACCACCAATACCCTGCAGAACGAAGACACCTCGATTTGGGTGTTCCCGGAGGGTACGCGCAACCTTGGCGAAGACTTGCTGCCATTCAAGAAAGGCGCGTTCCAGATGGCGATTGCCGCGGGTGTGCCGATCGTGCCGGTGTGCGTTAGCACTTACATCAAACACATGCGCCTGAATCGCTGGCGCAGCGGGAAAATTCTCATACGCTCGCTGCCGGCGATTCCTACAGCCGGATTGACCATGGATGACATGCCCATGCTGATCGACCAGTGCCGCGAGCAGATGCGCGAATGCATCGAATCGATGGATCGGCAGCTACAAGCCGCCTGAAAACGAAACCCGCCCTGTGCGGGTTTTCTTTTGCCCGGTGAACTGTGCAGATTTCACTGACTCTGAAGCAACGACACGGCTAAGCTGAAGCCTTGTATTCCCTGCCATTTGCCAAGAAGAAGTGAATCACCACCATGGGTCGAGTTGTTGCTGCTGCGGTGTACAGCGCGGGTAAGAAAGTCACCAATATTTCCCTCGACGAAGGCGCGGCCTGGGCCGCAAAAACCGGGCATTTCGTCTGGATCGGCCTGGAAGAGCCGAGCGCGCAGGAGCTGTCGAACCTGCAACGTCAGTTCAACCTGCACGAGCTGGCCATCGAAGACGCCCTGGAGAAACACAGTCGGCCGAAGCTGGAAACCTTCGGCGACGCTTTGTTTATCGTTACCTACTCGCCCATCCGTGAGAACGGCGTTCTGCAGTTCATCGAGACGCACATCTTCGCGGGCAAGGGCTACATCATCACCGCGCGCAACGGTCACTCGGCGTCCTACGCCCATGTCCGTCAACGCTGTGAGGCGCGGCCGCTGCTGCTGGAGCACGGGGAAGATTTCGTCCTTTATGCGCTACTCGATTTCGTCATCGAGAACTATCAGCCGGTGGGCGAAGCGATTCATGCCGAGATTGATGAGCTGGAGCGCAACGTGCTGTGCAGCGCTTTGAACGAGCGAGATATTCAGAAGCTGCATGGCTTGCGCCGCGATGTCGTGCGCCTGCGTCGTTACGCGGCACCGATGGTCGAGATTGGCGAGGAATTGCAGAAGCTCAGCTTTCCGTTTATCGACAAGAACATGCGCCCGTACTTCCGCGATGTGCAGATTCACGTGACGCGGCAAATGGAAGACCTGAGCACACTGGCCGACATTGCCAGTCAGACCATCGAGATCGGTGTGTTGCTGGAAGCGTCACGGCAGAGCGTGGTGCAGCGCAAGTTTGCTGCCTGGGCGGCGATTCTGGCGTTTCCCACGGCGGTGGCGGGGATTTACGGGATGAACTTCCAGAACATGCCGGAGCTGAGCTGGCATTACGGCTATTTCGGTGTGCTGGGGTTTATTGCAGTGGGATGTGTGAGTTTGTGGGCGAGTTTCAAGAAGTCTGGGTGGTTGTAAATCAAAAGATCGCAGCCTTCGGCAGCTCCTACGGGATTTCAGTGTAGGAGCTGCCGAAGGCTGCGATCTTTTGATCTGCTATTAAGCGACCTCAGGCTTGTGCGCCACAAAGCGCATCATCCACTCCGCAACCGTAGCGCCATGGTGTTCCTGTTCAAGGCTGGCCACACCCTTGCTGTAGATCTGCGAGCCCAGCGCTTCCTGACGCAGATCGAGCAGCGCCCGCGAGTAATCGTGAATGAACTCCGGATGGCCCTGGAAGCACAGCACCTGATCATTGATGTGATACGCGGCAAACGGGCAGAAATCGCTGGAAGCAATCACCGTGGCGTTTTCCGGCAGTGCAGTAACCTGATCCTGGTGGCTGATCAACAGCGTCAACTCCTCACGCACCGGGCTCATCCACGGTGCCTTCGCCGCCAGTTTGTAGTTGTGGGTGCCGACGCCCCAGCCTTGCGTCGCCCGCTCGCTCTTGCCACCGAGCAGCAGCGCCAGCAATTGATGGCCGAAGCACACGCCCAGCAGTTTGTCGCCACGCTCGTAACGGTTCAGCAGGTATTCCCTGAGTGTTTGAATCCACGGGTCGGTACCGAACGAGTCGGCCTTGCTACCGGTGACCAGGTACGCGTCAAAGGTCAGGTCGTCGCTCGGGTATTCGCCCTGCATCACGTTGTAGACGGTGAACTCGGCGGCAATCGGTTGCTGCGAGAACAGGCGCTGGAACATCTGCCCATAACCCTGATATTGATCGACCAGTTCCGGACGCAGGATGTCGGTTTCCAGAATGCAGATGCGTAGCGACATAAAAAATACCTGACACGTGATGGGAATAATGAACACCCCAGAGCCTGCCTTGAAACACCCTGACAAGGCAAGCCCCGGAGTGTGCCTCCCGTTAGAACATTTCACCCTTTGCCGCTTTGTCCAGCAGCAGCGCTGGCGGGGCGAAACGCTCGCCATATTGTTCGGCGAGGTACTGCGCGCGGGCGACGAAGTCCTTCACGCCGTATTGGTTGATGAACTGCAACGCACCGCCGGTCCATGCTGCAAAGCCGATGCCGAAGATCGAGCCAATATTGGCGTCCGCCGTCGAAGTCAGCACGCCCTCCTCCACGCAGCGCACGGTTTCGATGGCTTGCACGAACAACAGCCGATCACGTACGTCCTTCGGCGAGATCTGCCCGTCGGCCTTCTCGAAACGCGTTTTCAGTTCCGGCCACAAATACTTCTGGCCACCCGCCGGATATTCATAAAAACCACCGCCAGCAGCCTTGCCCGGACGTTTGTATTCGTTGAGCAGCAAGTCAATCACGGCGAAGGCCGGGTGCTCAATCAGCGCTTTCCCTTCTGCCTGTAGGTCCTTGGCCGTTTGCTTGCGGATATGGCTCATCAGGCTGAGTGAAACTTCGTCGGAGATCGCCAGAGGCCCGACCGGCATCCCGGCCTTGCGCGCTTCGGTCTCGATCATCGGCGCGCTGACGCCTTCGCCGAGCATGGCGATGCCTTCGTTGGTGAAGGTGCCGAAAACCCGCGAGGTGAAGAAACCGCGACTGTCGTTGACCACGATCGGGGTTTTCTTGATTTGCAGGACGAAATCAAAACCGCGCGCGAGGGCTTCATCGCTGGTTTGCGCGCCTTTGATGATTTCCACCAGCGGCATTTTTTCCACCGGACTGAAGAAATGCAGGCCGATGAATTTGCTTTGATCCGGCACGGCGCTCGCCAGTCCGGTGATCGGCAAGGTCGATGTATTGGAAGCAATGACCGCATCTGCGCCCACCACCTGCTGCGCGGCCAGAGCCACCTCGGCCTTGAGCTCGCGGTCCTCGAACACCGCTTCGATGATCAGATCGCACCCGGCCAGATCGGCATCGCTTTCGGACGGTGTAATCCGCGCCAGCACTTGATCACACTGCGCAGCATTCATCTGGCCACGGGTGACTTTTTTGTCCAGCAACGCCGCCGAGTGCGCTTTTCCTTTCTCGGCAGCCGCGAGGTTGATGTCCTTGAGCACCACCTCGATCCCCGCCGAAGCACTGACAAACGCAATCCCGGCGCCCATCATCCCGGCACCGAGCACGCCAACCTTCTTTGTTTTATAAGGGGCAAAACCCTGAGGCCGCGAACCACCGGCATTGATTTCGTTGAGCTGAAACCAGAACGTACCGATCAGGTTTTTTGAAATCTGCCCAGTGGTCAACTCGGTGAAATAACGGGTTTCAATCAGGTGCGCAGTGTCGAAATCCACTTGAGCGCCTTCCACCGCTGCGCAGAGGATTTTCTCCGGTGCCGGCATTGTCCCTTGGGTTTTACTGCGCAGAATCGACGGTGCAATCGCCAGCATTTGCGCAACTTTCGGGTTCGACGGCGTACCGCCAGGAATCTGATAACCCTTCACATCCCAACGCTGCACCGCCGTCGGATTGGCGACGATCCACGCGCGCGACTTGGCCAACAACTCTTCGCGATCCGCCGCCAGCTCATCAATCAAACCAGCCTGCAACGCCTGTAGCGGCCGCACTTTCTTGCCTTCGAGCAGGTACGGCAGCGCCTTCTCGATCCCGAGCATGCGCACCATGCGCACCACCCCGCCGCCGCCCGGCAGCAGGCCGAGTGTCACTTCCGGCAGACCGAGCTGAACCGACGGATCGTCCAGCGCCACTCGGTGATGGCAGGCGAGACAGATTTCCCAACCTCCACCCAACGCCGCGCCGTTAATCGCCGCGACCACCGGTTTGCCGAGGGTTTCTAGGGTGCGCAATTGGCCTTTGAGGGTCAGCACCATGTCGTAGAAAGCTTTGGCTTCAGGCTTGCCGACTTTGATCAGCTCGTTGAGATCGCCGCCGGCAAAGAAGGTTTTCTTCGCCGAGGTAATGATCACGCCGGCAAGGCTGTCTTTTTCCGCCACCAGTCTGGCGACGCACGCGGCCATGGCCTCGCGGTACACGGCGTTCATGGTGTTGGCGCTCTGGCCCGGCATGTCGATGGTCAGCACGACAATGCCGTCCTGAGCTTTTTCGTAATGAATGGCTTCGCTCATAACAAGGTTCCTTGAATTCGGGGCTCAGAGGCGTTCGATGATGGTGGCAATGCCCATGCCGCCGCCGACGCACAGCGTCGCCAGGCCATAGCGCAGGCGCCGCGCTTCCAGTTCATCGAGCAGGGTGCCGAGGATCGCGCAACCGGTGGCGCCCAACGGGTGGCCCATGGCGATAGAGCCGCCGTTGACATTGACCTTGGCCGGGTCGACGGCCATGTCCTTGATGAACTTCAACACCACCGAGGCAAACGCCTCGTTGACCTCGAACAGGTCGATGTCTTCCACGCGCAGCCCGGCCTTGGCCAATGCCTTGCGGGTGGCCGGCGCCGGGCCGGTGAGCATGATGGTCGGGTCGGTACTGGTGACCGCCGTGGCGACGATTCGCGCCCGAGGTTGCAAGCCCAGCGCGCGGCCCTTGGCCTCAGAGCCGATCAGCATCAACGCGGCACCGTCGACGATCCCGGAACTGTTGCCCGGTGTGTGCACATGATTGATCCGTTCGACATGGCTATAGACCCGCAACGCGGTCGCGTCGAAACCCATCTGCCCGATCATTTCGAAACTCGGCTTGAGCTTGCCCAAGCCCTCAAGAGTCGATTCGGCGCGAATGAATTCATCGTGATCGAGCAGGATGATGCCGTTCTGATCCTGCACCGGCACCAGCGATTTGTTGAACGAGCCGTCCGCCCGCGCCCGTGCGGCTTTCTGCTGCGAGTGCAGCGCGTAGGCATCGACGTCCTGACGGCTGAAGCCTTCGAGGGTGGCAATCAAGTCCGCACCAACGCCCTGCGGGGTGAAATGACTGTGCAGGTTGGTCTGCGGATCCAGCGCCCAGGCACCACCATCGCTGCCCATTGGCACCCGCGACATCGACTCGACACCGCCGACCACCACCAGGTCTTCGAAACCGGAGCGCACTTTCATCGCGCCGAGGTTCACCGCCTCCAGCCCCGAAGCGCAGAAGCGGTTGATCTGCACGCCCGCTACGCTGACGTCCCAATCAGCCACTTGCACGGCGGTCTTGGCGATGTCCGAACCCTGATCACCAATCGGCGTGACGCAACCGAGCACCACATCATCGACCTGGCTGGTGTCCAGTGAGGTGCGTTCCTGCAGCGCGGTCAGCAAACCGGCCAGCAGATTCACCGGTTTGACGCTGTGCAGGGCGCCGTCTGCCTTGCCTTTGCCGCGGGGCGTGCGTAACGCATCGAAAATCAAAGCTTGGGTCATGACGTCCTCGAACCTGTGCGGTGAGTGATTGCTTGTGCCTTCACTCTTGACCCGCGCGGTCGTGGATTCAATGACCACAGCGCTCAATGCGGTTGACGCACACGCTCAGACGGACGGTCATCGTGCCTCGGGTGAACCGGTTCAGGTCGGCGAGTTGTCTAGCCAGCGGGCGGCAAAGAAGCTGGCAATACGCCTCATGCCTTTTTAATCGCAATTTCTTAAAGCTCCATATGAAATGGATCTAAGCCAAGCGTGACGCGGGCCCTAAGGTAGTACTTGTACGTCAGAGTCGTCGGGTTTTGCCGAGGCCGGCGTCCTTCAACAGGAAGTGCACCGCTTGCCGTCATGGATATGCAGGCAGGCATCAGGAAATAACAATAAAGGCGGTCAAGCCATGTTCAAACAACCGAAAGTTCGTCAAGCAGGGCTCATTCTTTTCGCCACGACGCTGTTGTTGATTTTGCCGAATCTGACCAAGGTCATCGGCTGAATCGAGCGGCAGGTAGATCTATCGCCACTGAATATGTGACTGGCCCGCTACCCGGGCCAGCGTGGGTGTGCCAACCTTTGCGCACATACACGACATGGACGGCGATCATTTGAAAGCGCTCATCGTATTCGGGGCCCTGCTGCTGAGCATGCCCTTGTCTGCCGCGCAGTTGCACTTGCAACTGGGCGAAAACAGTCGCACCTGGCAGACCGAGGAGTTGCTCAAGCATCCTCAGGTGCAAAGCATCACCATAAAAAACGATGTGTCCTACAAGAAGGACATGGTCTATCGCGCCGTGCCGGTGGCTGCGTTGTTGACCGGGATTAAACCCGAGGATCATCTGCAAGCAGTCGCACTGGACGGCTTTGCTGCGGAATTGGCGGCGGCGCCATTGCTCAATGGCGAAGGCGCCCGAGCCTGGCTGGCGATTGAAGATCCGGCGCATCCGTGGCCACCGTTGTCGAAAGACAAGCACAGCGCCGGACCGTTTTATCTGGTGTGGACGAATCCGCAGGCGGGCAACATCAGCCCCGAGCAGTGGCCGTTTGAAGTGGCGAGCATCAAGCGCATGGCGCCGGTGGCCGAGCGCTTCCCTGCTCTGCTGCCGGATCCGGCGTTGAAGAAAGATGATCCGGTGAATCTGGGTTTTGCGTTGTTTCAGAAGAATTGCCTGGCGTGTCACCGATTGAACGGTGCGGGGGATGCGCAGTTCGGGCCGGATCTGAATATTCCTTACAGTCCGACGGAGTATTTCGGGGTGGATTTCTTGAAGCGATATATTCGTGATCCGCAGAGTTTGCGCCAGTGGCCGCAGGCGAAGATGCCGGGGTTTTCGGCAGAGGTGTTGCCGGACGGGGATCTGGATTTGCTGGTGGGTTATCTCAAGCACATGGCCGGACGCAAAATTAAGCCCTGAAACCTTGAGCCTTGGGTGGCTATCTCTGGCCTCATCGCTGGCAAGCCAGCTCCCACAGGTTATGCGCTGACTTTGAATCAGCGGTAATCCTGTGGGAGCTGGCTTGCCAGCGATTGCGGTACCTCGGATCTACTGTTGTTGCACGGAAATGACTGGGGTGGGTGAGACGAATACTTTCGCGTGCATCTGCTCGCAGCCGCCGCCCCGGCGCATGCCGCGCACCGGGCAGGCGTCGAGGTAATCCAGACCCACCGCCAGCTTCAAATGCCGCTCCGGCCGCGCCAGTTCGTTGGTCACGTCAAAGCTGTACCACGCATCATCCAGCCACGCTTCGGCCCAGGCATGGCTGGCCAGATGCTCGCAATCCTCGCTGTACAAATACCCCGACACGTAACGCGATGGCACGCCCAGACTGCGCGCGCAGGCGAGAAACGCGTGGGTATGATCCTGACAAACCCCGGCACGCCCGGCGAAGGCTTCAGCGGCGCTGGTGTCGACTTCGGTGGAGCCCGGCGTGTAGGTCATGTGCTGATTCAAGCCGTGCATCAGATCGATCAACGCCGTGCGGTCGCGCCGCCGCTTGCAGGACTTCTCGGCGAATGCGCGCAAGGCCTCATCGGCCTCGGTCAACCGGGTAAAGCGCAGGAAAGGCAGCGCCGACTGGCTCTCGTGTTCAGCCTCGCGCATTTCATCGATATCAACCTGACCGCGCGCGCCGATGATGATCGCTTCGTGCGGTTCGTCCATGGTCAGCACATGCAGGATGTTGCCGAACGGATCGAGTTGCGCGCGCACCGGACGCGGCAGGTCGAGTTGCCAGCTCAGCACATGTTGGCGCTCGCTGTCGTGGGGGGTCAGCCGCAGGTACTGGATGCTCGCCCGCACCTTATCTTCGTAGTGATAGGTGGTCTCGTGGCTAATGGAAAGTCTCATGCAGCCTCCAGGTAGGAACTGTGAATGGCGTTACCCAACTGGCGCACCAGCGGGATGAATTCGGTCAGCCAGGCGTGCAGGCCTTCCTCGAGGATTTCGTTGATACCGGTATAGCGCAGGCGCGCGTCCATTTCCGCCGCCAGACGTTGCGCGGGACGCCCGTTGGCACCGGGCAGTTGCGCGAGAATCTGGTCAATCTCTTCGGTGCAGGCCCTGAGCGAACGCGGTACATCGGCGCGCAACAGCAGCAACTCGGCGACGTGCCGGGCGCCCGGCGCATCACGGTAGATTTCGGTGTAGGCCTCGAACGACGACAGCGCACGCAGCAAGGCACTCCATTGGTAGTACGCGTGGGCCGTGCCGTCGCTGACCGCTTCGGCCTGATCGCCGGCCATTTCGTAGCGTGCATCGAGAAGCCGCAGCGTGTTGTCCGCGCGCTCGATAAACGTCCCGAGACGAATGAAACGGAACGCATCGTTACGCATGATCGTGCCGTAGGACGCGCCACGAAACAGGTGCGAACGCTCCTTGATCCATTCGCAGAAACGGCTCATGCCATAACGGCTCAAGCCCTGCTCGGCGATCCCGCGAATCTCCAGCCACGTCGAGTTGATGTTCTCCCACATGTCCGCCGTGATACGTCCGCGCACTGCATGGGCACTGGCCCGTGCGGCGCCGAGGCAGCTGTAGATGCTCGCCGGGTTGGCCGCATCGAGGGCAAAAAAGTGCAGCAGGCGTTCGGCATGCAATGCGCCGTGACGCTCCAGATAATCCTCAAGGGTGCCGGTGATCAACAGCGGCATTGCCAGTTCGTGCAAGCCATCACCGCGACCGTCCTGCGGCATCAGCGACAGCGAATAACTGACGTCGAGCATCCGGGCGAGGTTTTCCGCTCGCTCCAGGTAACGCGACATCCAGTACAGATCCGAGGCAGTTCTACTTAACATGGCAAGCTTCCTTCAATCCTCGACCACCCAGGTGTCCTTGGTTCCGCCGCCCTGGGAGGAATTCACCACCAGAGAGCCTTCGCGCAGCGCGACGCGGGTCAAACCGCCGGGCACCACGCGGGTTTCACGTCCCGACAAGACAAACGGACGCAAGTCGATATGGCGCGGCGCGATGCCGTTTTCGACAAAGGTCGGGCAGGTCGACAGCGACAGTGTCGGTTGCGCGATGTACGCATGGGGTTTGGCTTTGATGCGCTCGCGAAAGGCATCGATTTCCGCCTTCGTCGACGCCGGCCCCACCAGCATTCCGTAACCGCCGGAGCCCTGGGTTTCCTTGACTACCAGATCTGGAAGATTGGCCAGCACGTGGGAAAGTTCAGAGGGGTTGCGACATTGCCAGGTCGGCACGTTCTTCAGGATCGGCTCTTCGTCCAGGTAAAACCGGATCATGTCGGTGACAAACGGATAGACCGATTTGTCGTCCGCCACGCCGGTGCCGATGGCGTTGGCCAACACGACGTTGCCGGAGCGATAGGATGACAAAAGCCCCGGTACGCCAAGCATTGAGTCCGGGTTGAACGCCAGCGGATCGAGGAACGCGTCGTCAAGACGACGGTAGATGACGTCCACCGCTTTCGGGCCGTCGGTGGTGCGCATGAAGACTTTGTCGTCACGCACGAACAGGTCCGCGCCCTCGACCAGTTCCACGCCCATTTCCCGTGCGAGAAACGCGTGTTCGAAGAACGCGCTGTTGAAGCGCCCCGGCGTCAGCACCACTACGCTCGGGTCGTCGATGGGGCTGGAGCTTTTCAGGGTGTCGAGCAGCAGGTTCGGGTAGTGATCGATTGGCGCAATGCGCTGGGCGGCGAACAGCTCCGGGAACAGGCGCATCATCATCTTGCGGTCTTCGAGCATGTAGCTGACGCCGCTCGGTGTGCGCAGGTTGTCTTCGAGCACGTAATACGTGCCGTCGCCGTCGCGCACCAGATCGACACCGGAGATGTGCGAATAAATATCGCGGTGCAGATCCAGGCCCTGCATCGCCAACTGATATTGCTCGTTGGCCAATACCTGTTCGGCAGGAATGATCCCGGCCTTGATGATGCGCTGCTCGTGATAGAGGTCGGCGAGAAACATGTTCAGCGCCTTGACCCGCTGGATGCAGCCGCGCTCGACGACCCGCCATTCGCTGGCGGGAATGCTGCGTGGAATGGTGTCGAAAGGAATCAGGCGCTCGGTGCCCTGCTCGTCCCCGTAGAGCGTGAAAGTGATGCCAGCGCGATGGAACAGCAAGTCAGCCTCGCGTCGCCGCTGGGCCAGCAGCTCGTCAGGCGTGTCGGCCAGCCAGCGGGCGAACTCCCGATAATGCGGGCGAACCTGGCCGCCGGCATCGTACATCTCATCAAAATAGGTGCGGATCATGCCGTACTCCTTGTCACCCGGACATACAGGCCTTCGCAAGGCCCGTGCCATCGGCATAAACGCTTTGATTTCAATCGGTTGGATATTCACGCCACAGACACCGCACCATTCCTGTGCGGCAAATGCCCCAAGCCGATTGCCCCCGCTTCATTGCGACGCACTGCATCGCCTATCACCAGCATAGTCAGAGTTGATTTCACTGCCCGGCACTGCTTGCGGATAATCCGCGCATTCGCTGCAAAACTTCCCCGCCCACAGCGCCGCGAAGTCGCCAGCTCAACTGACCTGGACTGCCCTCGCAGCCCGCCCCGCTGTAACCCTGAGCGGTTTCCTCTCCTTCTCGGTCTTCCCTTTTAGCCACCCTCTCCGGTGGCTTTTTTTTGCCTTTTGGAAATGTTTTGAAAGCAAAAGCAAAAGATCGCAGCCCCCGACAGCCCCACACAATCACATGTAGGAGCTGCCGAAGGCTGCGATCTTTTGATCTTCAAAAATGGCAACGGCCAACCCAGAGGTCAGCCGTTAGTAATCAAATAACCTGAAATCAATTCAACCGGTGGCGGCTACGCACCTCCTGTTTCACGCCCCATCCCTCGATTATCCCGCCCAAGGGTTCGACCACCGCCGAAAAGCCCTGCTCGAAATCGCCAATATCGTCATACGTCGCATACATCACTTTGCTCAATTCCAGCGCCCACGCGCCGTCATCGCGCACGCTGACCTGGGCATTGATGGACTCACCACGAAATTTGCCTGCCGCCCTGCGCGCCCGCTCCTCGTCCGGGAAAATGGCGTAGAACTCGATGGGATGGAATCGGGAAAAATCGAAACCGCCTTCTTTCATGCGGCGCAGAACATTGCTGCTGATGTCTTCTTGATAGGCTGTGCTCATGAATCGTCCCCCTCACATAGATGGATAGACTTTCCGTATTCCCGCCCCGGGCCTCTGGCCAAAGTACGACGGCAACGTGGTTGCACGCGGGAACAAGCATGTAGCTGACAAGACCAGACCTTAGCGATCCGTTCGCTGATCTCGCTTGCAGAGTAGCCCCAAGTCAGAGCTGCTGCCAAGGCCTGGTGTCAAGGTGACAGGAAGAATGTCAGACGGGAGTGATGCTGCGGATTTCAATGCTGTTCTGGGTTTTCAGGCTTTTCGCCCCGGCGTCGGGGGTGCGCCCTTCCAGATCGTTCAGATCCAGTGCGGCGGCCACGGGCAGAAGCTTCGCCTTGATCAGTTGAGCGGCCTCATCGTCACTGGGGCATTCCGCGCGCTCAAACACCTCATCGACAATTTCACCATGATCGTCCACGAAAGTGACTTTCCACTTTTGCATCGGTGCCTCCTCGATCAAACCCGCAAATGGGCTTACACCTAAATCGACTGGTGCGCCGAAAGTTGGTTCAAAAGGATTACAACGCACGAACATGAAAAAAACGACATCGTGGAGATGCGCCGCGAATTTTGCACGCAACCATTGTGGTGAGGGGATTTACCTGTGGTGAGGGATTTATCTGTGGCGAGGGGATTTATCCCCGATGGGATGCGAAGCGTCCCCAAAACCAGCCAACGCGGTTCATCAGGCAGACCGCGTTTGCCGGGTTTACGACTGCTGCGCAGCCGGTCGGGGATAAATCCCCTCACCACAGGGGATCCATACACAAATGAAAAATAGTGGGATCAGTCGTTGCTTGGCTTGTTGATCGCTTGCAGCACGTACTGCGGCAAGGCGAACGCGCCGATGTGGATTTCCGGGTTGTAGTAGCGCGTGACGATGCCGCTGCCGATGAAGCGCTGTTGCAGGGTTTCACGGCTGAGCTTGCGGTAGGCCGGGTTGGTCGAACCCCACGCAAATGTCATCGAACCACCGATGTAGGTCGGCACCGCCGCTTGGTAGAAGTGCCAGTCCGGGAACAGGCTTTTCAGGCGACCGGCGGTGGTTTTCACTTCGTCGATCTGCATGAACGGCGTGCCGTTCTGGGTCACGAGGATGCCGCCTTCGTTCAGGCAGCGGTGGCAGGCCTGATAGAAGTTCTCCGAGAACAGAACTTCGCCCGGGCCGATCGGGTCGGTGGAGTCGGAGATGATCACGTCGAATTTTTCCGTGGTGGTGGCGACGAAACGCATGCCGTCGTCGATCACCAGGTTCAGCCGTGGATCGTCGTAAGCACCGCTGGAGTGGTTCGGCAGGAATTCTTTGCACATGTCGACGACGGTGCCGTCGATCTCGACCATGGTGATGTGCTCGACACCGGCATGCTTGGTCACTTCGCGCAGCATGCCGCCGTCACCGCCGCCGATGATCAGCACGCGCTTGGCGCTGCCGTGGGCAAGGATCGGCACGTGGGTGAGCATTTCGTGGTAGATGAATTCGTCGGCTTCGGTGGTCTGGATCACGCCGTCCAGCGCCATCACACGGCCCATGCGCGGGTTCTGGAAGATCACCAGGTGCTGGTGTTCGGTGCGCACTTCGTGCAGCAGTTTTTCCATGCGAAAACGCTGGCCGTAGCCTTCGTAGAGGGTTTCCAGGTACTCGCTGGTTTTGGTGACGGTCATGGTCAAGTGCTCCGATGAATGCGCGGGCGTCAATCGTGGGGACGATTGCCCGGGAAAGGCGCGCATTCTACGTTGCCGAAGATGACAGGTCGAACCTCACAACCATAATCCCTGTAGGAGCTGCCGCAGGCTGCGATCTTTTGATCTTGTTTTTTTACAATCAACATCAAAAGATCGCAGCCTGCGGCAGCTCCTACATGGGTGCGGTCAGATCCGGACGTTGCCGCGCGGTCCGGCGATTGCCCAGATAATCAGGCCCAGCACTGGCAGGAGGATGATCAGCAGCACCCAGACGATCTTCATCCCGGTGGTCGCGCCGCTTTTCAGTACGTTGATGATGGCCCAGATGTCGAGGGCGAGGATGATCAGGCCAATCAGACCGTTGAACGTGGAACCCATGGTGTCGCTCCAGAATAGTGGCATGCACTTTTAGGATAGACGGTCGCGCGCAGGGTTCCCTTTTATTGCACTCAGACGTGAACGGCGACTTTCAGTGCTTCCAGCGACGGCGCAGCGCTGATGCCGACTTCGGCGCACAGTTCCAGCACCCGCGGCAAGTCGTTGCCGAAGACCAGCACCATTTGCAGCTCATCGTCGAGCAGCTGGCTGAAGTTCATCAGCGTGTAACCGCCGTTTTCCTTGTTCATGCTGCTCATCTGCACCTGTATGCGGTTGAGTGCGGTCAGGGCTTCGGTTTTCGCCAGTTGCTTGGGCTTGAGGTTGAAGTCGACGCCCGGGCCGAACGAGGCGACGATCTGCGCAAACAGGTCAACGTAGGTGTCGGCCTGGAACAGCACGGTTTCCGGCAGGCTGCCGACCACCACCCACTCGCCCAACGGGATCGGGAAGGTGTCGTCGTAGTTGATGTCGGGATTGGTTGTCAGAAAAGCACCGGCATCGGCGTAGGCCTGTGCGGCTTCGTCGGCGACGTTCAGGATCTCGTCCTCGGCCATGCAGCCGGAGCTGATTTTGCTGATGAGTTCGACGAGTGCGGCTTTCATGAGGGCGGATCCTGTGGAAGGTGAAATTTGAGGGCGCGGAGGATAGCGCACAACGCAAAAGATCGCAGCCTGCGGCAGCTCCTAAAGAGGGATCAGTGTAGGAGCTGCCGCAGGCTGCGATCTTTTGACCTTATCAACCCAACAATTTTTCCAGCTGCGCCGTGGTATCAACCGCGCCCATGGTGCGCGCCGCATCGAGTGCCGTCACGCCATTGGCGTCCTTGGCCTGTGCATTGGCACCTTTGCCGAGCAGGTAATCGACGATTTCAACACGGTTGAACATCGCCGCCATCATCAGCGCGGTACGGCCATCAAAAGACGAGCCTTCGATCTCGGCACCCGCCTCGACCAACGCCTTGACCACCGCCAGATCACCTTTGAACGCCGCGCCGGCAATCGGGCTCTGGCCGTTGCCATTGCGCATTTCCGGATCGGCTTGGTGTTTAAGCAGCACATTTACGGCGTCAACATGACCGTAGTAACTGGCGAGCATCAGCAGCGTGTCGCCCTTGCTGTTCTTCAAGTTGACCGGCAAACCGGCGCTGACCAGGCGATCGAGCATCTCGGCATCACCGTCGCGCGCCTTGTTGAAAACCTGCTCGGTGAATTCGGCAGCTTCTTCAGGGGTCATCTGGCGGCTTTGGTCGGACATGGGGCAACTCCACTTTCGGTCAATCGGAAAGCCGACAGTTTCCCGAGCGCGGCGAAAGCTGTCACCCCCTTTTTCTCAAAAGCGCTTATAGCCAGAATCAATAACGATGCTTGCCTTGATGAATTTCCGCCAACAGCTCATCGGTAACACGCACATAGGTATGAGTGCCGGGCAGCCATGCGTAGATCGGGTCATCGCCCGTCTGACCAGGGTCAAAGCCTTCATTTTTCAGGCGCGTTTTCTGATATTTGAAGGTGCCGGTGGTTTCCATTTTGACTTTCACCCGCAAGAACAACGGCACCGCATAGGCGGGCATGCGTTCGCGGGCAAACGTCAGTAACTCGGCAAAATCCAGCGTGGCCAAGGATTCTGCCGGGGTGATTGCCGCCATGCCGGCGCGGCCGTTGGTGTTGCGGATTTCCACGCCATACGCCACCGCCTCGGAGATATGCGGGTGTTGCAGCAACAGGTTTTCGACTTCCGTGGTGGAGACGTTCTCTCCCTTCCAGCGATAGGTGTCGCCCAGTCGATCGACAAATTGCGCATGGCCGAAGCCGATGTTGCGCAACAGGTCGCCAGTGTTGAAAAAGCGGTCGCCCTTGCTGAATACATCCTGCAACACGACCTTGGCGGTTTTCTGCGGATCGGTGTAACCGTCCAGCGGCGCTTTCTCGTCGATCCGCGCCAGCAACAGGCCCTGATCGCCCTTGCCGACCTTGCGCATAAAGCCGTCGTCGCTGCGGATCGGCTCGCCACTGTCATGGTCGTAGGCAACCAACTCCCAAGCCATCAGCGAGAAGCCGATGGTGTTGTCGAAATTGAGGACGTTGGTGAAACCGATGTTGCCGTCGCTCGCTGCGTACAGCTCACAGATGTGATCGACCGCGAAGCGCGTCTTGAACTCGGCCCAGGCGCCGGGGCGCAAACCGTTGCCGATCATCTTGCGCACCTCGTGGCGGTTGTCGTCGGCGCTGGCCGGTTGATCGACCAGATAACGGCACAATTCGCCGACGTAACCGATGGTGGTCGCGCGATAGCGGCGCACGTCGTTCCAGAACTGGCTGGCACTGAACTTGCGCCTGATCGCGAAGCCCGAGGCGCCGTTGACCGCCGAGCCCCAGCACACGCAAAGACCGGTGGCGTGGTACAGCGGCAAGGTGCAATAAACGACGTCGTCAGGGCCCATATTGAGGGCGATCAGGCCGAAACTGGCGGAGCTGCGCATCCAGCGGCCGTGCTTGAACACCCCGGCTTTGGGCAGGCCGGTGGTGCCTGAGGTGTAGATGTAGAAACACGGGTCGTCGAAAAACACCTGCTGGCTGCTCGGCGGATTATCGCTGCAGGCGTCGGCACTGGCGCTGATCAGATTGACGTAGCTGTCGGGCGCGATGCCCGGATGGCTGTAAGTGTCCTGATCGGCTACAAACCAGACCCGCTGGAGCACAATCGACACTTGCTCGCGCACGGCGGCAAATGCGGGCAGCAATTCTTCACCAACAACAATCGCCACCGGCGCCACCAGGTTCACGCTGTGGATCAGCGTGTCGCGCGTTTGCGAGGTGTTGAGCAATGCGCTGACCGCCCCGACCTTGGCCAGCGCCAGAATGGTCACCAGCAATTCCGGACGGTTTTCGATAAACACCGCGACCACGTCGCCCTTGCCGATGCCCTGCCCGCTCAGATAATGAGCGATGCGGTTGGCCCACTGGTTGACCTGTGCATACGTCAGCGACACATCGCCCTGCAATAACGCAGGCCCGTGCGGATTGCGCAGGGTCGCTTGCTCGAAGGTCCAGCCAAGGCCACAACTCTGTGTCGGATCCGTGACGTTGGCCACCTTCATGCCTTTGACCACCCGCGGGATGGCTTTGGCAATCATCGGCAGCTTGCGGAGCATCATGCCCCAGGTAATCGTGTCGCTTGGCGCGTGACTCATGGAAGCTCCCCGTTCGACCTTGACGTGCAGGCCGGTGTTTTTATTGTCGGGCAATGGCTGATACGACCGACGCATCCGAGCGCGGGCCGAGATCGAAAATACGTCAGCGCTTCTCGGGCTGTACACGCGGTTTTTGCAATGTTTTGTATCCGCTGACGTGGCGGGCGCGGAGATGATCTCCGGGTCAGCGTTTGGTTCCGTAGAAATGATCACGATCCCGCAAAATGCAGGATGCACGATGGCCACTCATGCAGATTGCACGACGCCTTGAAAAACCATTATTTTCAAGTCATTGATTTATAACGATATTTTTTTAATCGAATGCTGGCACAAACTCTGCAACCTCCTCTGCATGCTTGCCATTCAAGTGCATACGGAGCTGAAAGACATGAGCCTGATCCAAGAAAAATTTACCTCCCTGTTCTCCAACTTCGACGTCACCACTGCGCCACGTCCCGATGGCGGGATCCTGCTGACCTTGCGCAGCAGCGATGGCAAAGTGTTCAAGCGTGCACTGACGTATCAACAACTGCATGCTGGCGACCAACTGTCGTGGGCGATCAGCGCGATTCGTCGTGACCTCGCGGAACAAGCCAGTGAGCTGCCGCAAATCGCCATGCTGCAAAGCCAGCAGCGTTTTGCTCTGCCGACGTATCACTCGCTGTAAGTTTTAAACCGCCTTAAACAAAACAGGCCGTGGAGCTCTCGCTTCACGGCCTGTTTTTTTATGCGCGATCACTATCGCAATCGCGAACTCTATTGCGATCGCGATCTCAACTACGATCGCTAACTCTTTGTAGGAGCTGCGGAACGCTGCGATCTTTTGATCTTGTTTTTGAAGATCAGGATCAAAAGATCGCAGCGTGCCGCAGCTCCTACAGGGTTTTGTGTGGTTAGAAGGCTTCGGGTTCGATGGCGGTGAAGGTGTCGACGGTGATGTGGCTGCCCAACTCGCCGCCTTCGCGGGCCAAGCCGCAGGTTTGCAGGCCGGCCGATTGCGCGGCGTCGAGTTCTTCGACTATGTCGGAGAGGAACAGAATCTCAGCCGGCTCAACGCCGATGGCTTGCTGGATGTTGGTGTAAGACTGCGCCTCACGCTTGGGCCCCGACGTCGTATCGAAATACCCGCTGAACAGCGGCGTCAGATCCCCCGCCTCCGAGCAGCCGAAAATCAGTTTCTGCGCCTGAATCGAGCCCGACGAGTACACAAACAGTTGATAACCCGCAGCGTGCCAGCGTTGCAGCGCTTCGACCGCGTCCGGGTAAACGTGCCCTTTCAACTGCCCGGCGTGATAACCCTGCGCCCAGACCATACCCTGCAAGGCCTTGAGCGGCGTGGCCTTGCGATCTTCCTCGATCCAGCTCAAGAGAATCTCGACGACCCGCTCAACATCGGCTTGCGGTGCATTGCTGTCACGGCGCACGGCGTCTAGTTGCTCGGCGACATCGGCACGATCGGCGTTCTGCCGCACAAAGTCCGGCAGGTGTTTGGCCGCATACGGAAACAACACGTCAAACACGAAACTCACCGCGCTGGTGGTGCCTTCGATGTCAGTGACAATGGCTTTGATCGACATCGAATCAGTCCTCCAGACGCGGGAAACGACCGGCGATGTCTTCGCCGGTGAAATTGGCAACCCAGCCTTCAGGGTTGTTGAACAGGCGGATCGCGACAAAATGCGGATGTTCGCCCATGTCGAACCAGTGTTTGGTGCCGGCCGGTACCGAGATCAGATCATTCTTCTCGCACAGTACCGCGTAGACGTAATCGTCGATGTGCAGGGTAAACAGCCCACGACCGGCGACGAAAAAGCGTACTTCGTCTTCACCATGGCGATGTTCTTCAAGAAACTTGGCGCGCAGTTCGGCTTTTTGCGGGTGATCGCTGTTCAGGCTGATCACGTCGACGGTGATGTAACCGCGTTCGGTCATCAGTTTGTCGATCTGCTCTTTATAAGCGCTGATCACTTCTTCCTGGGTGGCGCCGGGCTGAATCTTCGCCGTGGCTTGCCAGCGGTCAAAGCGCACGCCCTGCTCGGCCAGGGTCGAGGCGATGTCTTCAAAGTGAGTCAGCACTTTGTTGGGAATGTCGGGGCTGGAGACGTGATAGACGGACAGGCTGCTCATTGGGGCAATTCCTCGGTATCGGCCTTGCCGTCCGGTTCTTGCAGACCGGTCGGGCACAGCATTTCATCAGGCAAATGGGCTACTTCTGGTGAAGTCAGCCTTGGCGGTTCATGACGCTGCGGGTTTTCAACTCGCATTCAAACAGAAATTCAAAGGCCTCGATCTGCCGCAGCGCGTCGTTCATCTGTGCGCCCCAGGTATAGAGGCCGTGGCCGCGAATCAGATAACCGACGCAATCGGGATGGGCGTCGAGCCAAGGCTGCACCTTGGCGGCGAGGCGCGCAATGTCCTGATCGTTGTCGAAAATCGGCACGCGCACCCGCGATTCGTGGGTAGAAACACCGCTGAAGGCTTTTTGCAGTTCGTAATCTTCGAACTCGATAAAGTCTTCCGGCGTCAGGCGCGACAGCACCGTGGCGTTGACCGAATGGGTGTGCAGCACCGCGCCGATCTCCGGACGCCAGCTATACAGCTGAGTGTGCAGCAGGGTTTCGGCGGAGGGCTTTTTGCCGGGTTCCAGACTGTTGCCGGAAAGATCGGTAGCGAGCACATCGTCCAGACCCAACTGGCCCTTGTGCTTGCCGGATACGGTGAGCAGCGCTTCACTCGGCGACAGGCGCGTCGAGTAATTGCTGCTGGTGGCCGGCGACCAGCCGCGACCATAAAGAAAACGCCCGGCGTCGACGATTTGCTGGGCGAGCTGTTCACGCGTAAGGCTCATGGCCTGTCCTCTTGCATACGTGTGGCAATGATAACGGCAGCGGCGAGTGCCGCGAGACTGGCAATACTAAAGGTCAATGTCGCGCCGAGGGCGTTCCAGCTGTAACCGGAATACAACGCGCCCATCGCGCCGCCAGTGCCGGCGAGTGCCGCGTACAGCGCTTGGCCCTGCCCTTGCTGGCGTGCGCCGAAGCTACGTTGCACGAACGCGATGGCAGCGGCGTGAAAACTGCCGAAGGTCGCCGCGTGCAGAATCTGCGCGAACAACAGCACCCAGAGAAACTCGGCGAACGAACCTAGCAGCAACCAGCGCAGCGCCGCCAGCAGAAAACTCGCCAGCAAGACGCGGCGCAGGGAAAACCGCGCAAGAATCCGGCTCATCGCCATGAACATCAGCACTTCGGCGACCACGCCCACGGCCCATAGCATGCCGATGGTGCCGCGTGTGTAGCCAAGTCGCTCAAGGTGCAAGGTCAGAAAGGTGTAATACGGGCCGTGGCTCATCTGCATCAGCGCCACGCAGCCATAAAACGCCAGCACTCCGGGATTGCGCAGTTGCTTGAGGAAACCCTCGCCGCTCGGCCGATTGCCTTGCGGCGGTTGCGCGTTCGGCACCCACAAGCTGCTGAGGACGATGCCGGCCATGATCAACACCAGCGCCGCCGGGTAGATGTCGAGGCTGAGCCATTCGAACAGACGACCGAGCACCACCACGGTGATGATGAAACCGATCGAGCCCCACAGGCGAATCTGGCTGTACCGCGAGGTCTGCCCCTGCAAATGCGCCAAGGTGATGACTTCGAACTGCGGCAGCACCGCGTGCCAGAAGAATGCGTGCAGCGCCATGACCATCGCCAGCCAGGCGTAGGTTTTGCTGACGAAAATCAACGAGAAGGTCAGCAGCGTACACACGGCGCCGAAGCGCACGATGGCCAGGCGTTTGCCGGTGTAGTCGCCGAGCCAGCCCCAGATGTTCGGCGCCACGCAGCGCATCAACATCGGGATGGCGACCAGTTCGCCGATCCGCGCCGGACTGAAGCCGAGGTGATCGAAGTACAGCGCCAGAAACGGCGCTGTCGAACCGAGCAAGGCGAAATAGAACAGATAGAAACTGGACAGCCGCCAGTAAGGGAGCGCCGCCACGGTTATGCCGCGACGGCTTTAAGGCCTGCCATCAAAGCTGACCCAGCACCGGCGTGCTCACGCGCACATCGGCGTTCTGGCCACGGTGACGCAGCAGGTGATCCATCAGCACGATGGCCATCATCGCTTCGGCAATCGGCGTGGCGCGGATGCCGACGCACGGGTCGTGACGGCCCTTGGTGATGACGTCGACCGGGTTGCCGTGGATGTCGATCGAACGGCCCGGGGTGGTAATGCTCGACGTCGGTTTCAAGGCCAGGTGCGCAACGATCGGCTGACCGGAGGAGATACCGCCGAGGATGCCGCCGGCATTGTTGCTGAGGAAACCTTGCGGGGTCATTTCATCACGGTGCTCGGTGCCGCGCTGGGCGACCGAAGCGAAACCGGCGCCGATTTCCACGCCTTTCACCGCGTTGATACTCATCAGCGCGTGCGCCAGTTCTGCGTCGAGACGGTCGAAAATCGGCTCGCCCAGACCCGGCATCACGCCTTCGGCAACGACGGTGATTTTCGCCCCGACCGAGTCCTGGTCGCGACGCAATTGATCCATGTAGGCCTCAAGCTCAGGAACCTTGTCCGGATCCGGGCTGAAGAAGGCGTTCTCTTCCACTGAATCCCAGGTCTTGAACGGGATTTCGATCGGGCCGAGCTGGCTCATGTAGCCACGAATGACGATGCCTTGGCTGGCCAGATATTTCTTGGCAATTGCACCGGCCGCTACGCGCATCGCGGTTTCGCGGGCCGAGCTGCGACCACCGCCACGGTAGTCGCGCTCGCCGTATTTGTGGTGGTAGGTGTAGTCGGCGTGGGCCGGGCGGAACAGATCCTTGATCGCCGAGTAGTCCTTGGACTTCTGGTCGGTGTTGCGGATCAGCAGGCCGATCGAGCAACCGGTGGTACGCCCTTCGAACACGCCGGAAAGGATTTCGACTTCGTCGGCTTCCTGGCGCTGGGTGGTGTGGCGGCTGGTGCCGGGCTTGCGGCGATCGAGGTCGCGCTGCAGGTCTTCGAGGGAGATCTCCAGGCCCGGCGGGCAGCCGTCGACAATGGCGACCAACGCCGGACCATGGCTTTCGCCCGCGGTGGTGACAGTGAACAACTTGCCGTAGGTATTGCCGGACATGCAGGACGCTCCGTGAAATCAAACCCAAATTCGTGATGCGCGCCAGTATACGCAGGCTAACCGAGTAGTTCATCCTCGAACCTTAGTGGTGCGGGTGAGTCCAACCGGCATCTTGGCGAATGATGGCGTGATGATGCTGCGAGTTTTGATCTTGAGTCTTACCCTGTTTACGGGCTTTGCCCAAGCGACGGTCCTACAACGCCCGGTAACTTTGGATACTGGCACCGGTGAGCTTTTCGGCTCACTGTTGCTGCCAAAGTCCGACAAGCCGGTGCCGGTTGTCCTGATCATTTCAGGCTCCGGCCCTACAGACCGTGACGGAAACAACCCCGACGGCGGGCGCAACGACAGCCTCAAACGGCTGGCGTGGGTGCTGGCCAAACATAATATCGCCAGCGTGCGTTACGACAAGCGCGGCGTGGCCGCGAGCCTGGCGGCGACGCCGGACGAGCGTAATTTGTCGGTCGAGGCCTACGTGGCCGACGCGCAGGCCTGGGCACGCAAGCTCAAGGCTGATCCGCGTTTCGGCCCGCTGATTCTGCTTGGCCACAGTGAAGGCGCGATGATCGCCACGCTGGCCGCGCCGAATGCCGAGGCGACGGCGCTGATTTCCCTGTCCGGCACTGCCCGGCCGATCGATCAGGTCTTGCGTGAACAACTGGCGCGCAGCCTGCCGCCGCCGCTGATGCTGCGCAGCAATGAATTGCTCGACAGCCTCAAGGCCGGCCACACCGATGACGATGTTCCACAACCGTTGCAGGTGATTTTCCGCCCGAGCGTGCAGCCGTATCTGATTTCGCTGTTCCGTCAGGATCCGGCCAAGGCGTTTGCGCAACTGAAGATGCCGGCGCTGATTATTCAAGGCAGCAACGACATTCAGGTCGGCGTTGATGACGCCAAGCTGCTCAAGGCCTCCAAACCGGACGCCGAACTGGTGGTCATCGAAGGCATGAACCACGTCATGCGCATCGTGCACAACGACATGAAGCGGCAATTGGCCTCGTACAAGGACCCGAATTTGCCGCTGGCCGCAGAACTGGGCAGCAAAATCATCGAGTTTATTGACGGACTTCGCACCCGTTAAACGCTGTTTGCCCTCCAGTCCTGCAAAAAACGGCCGATAAGCCTTTGTCGCCAGCGCTATGGCTGGCGGCAAGCAGGGCTTGGACAGGATCTCGCCGTTATGACTGATACCCAGACTTCACCCGACACCACCGCTGAAAAAGACGCATCGCCAGCGGCCGAGCTGCCGTGGGCGGATGTCCACGTCGAGCACCACAAGATGCTCCGCCTGGCCCCGTTGCAGACCGACCGCAATACCGGCGGCCGGCCTCTGCGCTTTGTCGAATTCGGCTACGCCGAGCGCAACAGCAAAGAAAAAAGCCTGATGCGCATGGCGATCAAACTGCCGAGCCAGCGCGTTCGCAAAGAGCAGAATCATCTCGATGTGTGGGTCGATCACACCACCAAGCGTGTGAGTTTCGGCCCGGACAGCGGCTTGCAGATTGAACCGCTGAATCGCGGGATCGGCCGTTTCATGGCCGCACAAGGCATCACCTGGGCGAAAAAGCGCTGGCCCGCCTACACCGTCGACGGCATGGACTTGAACAACAAGGATGCGCTGAACGAAGACACGCGCCTGCGTCGCGACCATTTTCTGCGCGTGCACGGTTTTGATGTGGTGTATGCCGATGCCCAGCATTTGAAGGGTAGCGTCAAGGATGTGCTGGTCGGCGATTTGCTCGGCGACTGGAACAGCGAAAAGCTGCAGATCGTCGAGATTCTTGAAGCGGCGCAGATGCTCCAGCAGGCCGAGCAGAATCTGGCCGAGCAGGAAGTGAAGCTGAAGAAGCAGGAAGACAAGGTCAGCAAGTTCAAGCGTGAAGACGCCGGGTTGCGGTTCACGATTACCTGTCTGGTGGCGTTTGCGGTGTTTCAGGCGGGGCTGTTGATCTGGATTGCCACACACCGGTAAAGATTCAAAACCGAGGCGCTCCCATCGCGGGCAAGCCACGCTCCCACAGGTTTTGCGCCGTACCCGAATGTTGCGGTACACACAAAAACCTGTGGGAGCGGGCTTGCCCGCGATGCTTTTAAGGGTCAGACGCGGGAAGCGAACAGGGCCTGGTGGTTGCGGCACTGCTCTGCCGTGAGCATGAACACGCCATGCCCGCCACGCTCGAATTCCAGCCAGGCGAAATCGACTTCCGGGTACAACGCTTCAACGTGTACCTGGCTGTTGCCCACCTCGACAATCAACAAGCCCTTCTCGGTCAGATGCTCCGCCGCTTCAGCGAGCATGCGGCGCACCAGGTTCAGACCATCGTCACCACAGGCCAGGCCCAGCTCCGGCTCATGCTGATATTCATCCGGCATGTCGGCGAAATCTTCTGCATCAACGTATGGCGGGTTCGACACGATCAGGTCGAAACGCTGACCCGGCAAACCATCAAAACCATCGCCCTGCACCGTGTACACACGTTCATCGACGCCATGGCGCTCGATGTTCTGATTGGCCACTTCCAGCGCTTCGAACGACAGATCCGCCAGCACCACTTCAGCGTTTTCGAACTCGTAGGCGCAGGCAATGCCGATGCAGCCGGAGCCCGTGCACAGGTCGAGAATGCGCGCCGGCTCAGTGCCGATCCACGGGGCAAAGTGGTTTTCGATCAGTTCGCCAATCGGTGAGCGCGGGATCAACACGCGCTCGTCGACGATAAACGACATGCCGCAGAACCACGCTTCGCCCAACAGGTAAGCGGTGGGAATGCGTTCTTCGATGCGGCGCTTGAGCAGGCGTTGCAGGTTGACCAGTTCGTCGTCTTCCAGCGCGCAATCAAGGTAGCTGTCGGCGATTTCCCATGGCAGGTGCAAGGCACCGAGCACCAACTGCCGGGCTTCGTCCCAGGCATTGTCGGTGCCATGGCCGAAAAACAGATCCTCCCCATGGAAGCGGCTGACGGCCCAACGGATGTGGTCGCGCAGGGTACGAAGTCGGGAAGTGATCACGGGGCAGAACTCCAGAAAAAACGACTGGCGATTCTATCAGCCAAAACGCGTGACGACGACGCAGGAAAAATTCCGAGCCGACAGTAGGAGTTTTCTGTTTTTTGCATCAGCTATTGAACAGAACGTGTAACTTGACAAGGCTGCAGGCCAATAACGACGGTGTCTACGATGGTAGCGATTCACAGAAGCGCTCAGCCAGAGGACAATGTCGCAAAAGCCCCACCCCAAGGAGCCCCAGAATGTCCGTTCCAAAAACGATGTTTCAACTCAGCGGTCGCGGTTACGCAGCGGCCACACTGAGCCATGCCACCGTGGTCATCATCGATGCCCAGAAAGAATACCTCAGTGGCCCGCTGGCCCTGAGCGGCATGGACGCGGCCGTCGCGAACATCAAACAAGTGGTTGCCGCAGCCCGTGCAGCCGGTCGGCCGATCGTGCACGTGCGTCACCTCGGCACCGTCGGTGGCCTGTTCGACCCGCAGGGCGAACGCGGCGAATTCATCCCCGGCCTGGAGCCGCAAGGTGATGAAACCATCATCGGCAAACTGTTGCCGAGCGCGTTCCATGGCACCGAGCTGTTGGATCGTCTGCAAAACCTCGGCTCGCTGGACTTGATCGTCTGCGGTTTCATGAGCCATTCCAGCGTCAGCACCACCGTGCGCGCGGCGAAGAACCTGGGTTTCCGCTGCACTCTGGTGGAAGACGCCTGCGCTACTCGCGACCTGCCGTTCAAGGGCCGCGTGCTCAGCGCAGAACTTGTGCAGGAAGCGGAAATGGCGATCATGGCCGACAACTTCGCCACCCTCGCCTTGACGCAAGACTTGATCTGATCCGCTCTGATGAGCGGCTCACCGCGCCGCTCATCCGCAAAACCCTCTCATTTGCCGCAAATGCCATAGCCTCAGGAACAACCCGGTCAACTCCCGGTCGAAGGGCCGATACTCATTGAGGAAGGTCGGAATGAAGTTATCCGATGGATTTGACGCACGCCGCTTGCGGCCCAAAGGCCAAAGCAACTGGCGTTTTCGCTTCGGCGCGGCGATCGCGGCCATTCTGGCCACGTTCGGCGTGCTGCTGGCATTGGCCGGCGCCGCCAGCCTGATCGGGCACCCACCGGCGCTCGGTGATTTGAACGCTACACCGATGGGTTCGGCGATCATTCTGGCGGTCGGTTTGCTGTTCGTGTATTTCGGTGTCGCGCTGTGGCGTCGCTGCCGTCGTCGCGCACGGCAATCGCGGGAGCTGAACATGTCCCCGCACCTGATGAAAAAACACGACTGAATCACC
The DNA here is from genome assembly GCF_009764635.1 of Pseudomonas sp. PB103. Classification (NCBI taxonomy): domain Bacteria; kingdom Pseudomonadati; phylum Pseudomonadota; class Gammaproteobacteria; order Pseudomonadales; family Pseudomonadaceae; genus Pseudomonas; species Pseudomonas sp. PB103. The sequence continues at coordinate 76,938 of NZ_RWIL01000050.1, forward strand.
GGCCTGGCTTTTTGCCGGGCCGTTTTGTTTCGACTTGGGTAAACTGGCCGCCCTTCGCGGAGGCTGACATGCAAGACGACGATTTTTCCCTGTTCAAAAACGAGCTGCGCGGCGTCAAGCCGATCAAGCACGATCGCGCCGATACCGGCAAACCCAAGACTGACCGCGCACAGATTGCCAAGCTGCGCCAGTCGGCCACCGTGCGCACCGAAACCACCACCGTAGATGGTCTGTCCGATCAGTTCGTGATCGACGTCGGCCCGGAAGACGAGTTGATGTGGTCGCGCGACGGCGTGCAGGAAAGTCAGATGCGCAAGCTCAAGGTCGGCCAGATTCCGTTTGAAGGCAGCCTCGACCTGCACGGCATGAGTGTCGAAAAGGCCCGCGAAACCCTTTGGGCGTTTCTCGCTGAGGCGACAAAATTCGAAATCCGCTGCGTGCGCGTCACCCACGGCAAAGCGGTGCGTCTGGACGGCAAACGGCCGATGATCAAAAGCCACGTCAACACTTGGCTGCGCCAACATGCGCAAGTGCTGGGTTTCTGCTCATGCCAAGCGAAACACGGCGGTGCCGGCGCGGTTTATGTGATGCTCAAGCGCACGATGATGGAAGGCCGCGACGAATAATCCCGTTAGCTATGAGATTCGCCTTCGCCGCCCTCTGAAGCCCCGCATCGTTAGTCATGATGCGGGGCTTTTTTATACTAAAGCTGTTCGAATGACGGAGCTGAACAGCAGCTTTCGGCAATCGGCTTTGCACCCACTGCCAGCGCCCGCCGCGTTAAGCGCGATTCAATGAGTGACAGGCGACAGCGCATCGTTGGCTGACGATGAGGGCACATAAACTGAATTGCTCAGCTCGTGTTCCTCTTGATGAGCCTTCTCGATGCGATACGTAAGTTCTTCTTCAAGGTTCTCATAGTCGACGTTTTTGCCGTCTTCGTCGCGCAGACCACCATAGTTGAACACGACAAGATGCTTACGAAAGCCTTTGCCCTTACGCGCACTTGGCATCTTGAAAAAGATCTTCCACCGGCTGTCATTAAAGTTCGGCAGGGTGTCAGCCTTTTCGGCAATGATATGAAGTACCGTATTGAGCTGCATCTGAGCTATCCCGCTGTACGACTCGACCTCTGTGGCTTCAATCGATGTGTAGGGAACTAACCCATCAGCATTGAAAAACCAGATGCCTTTGTCCTTGAGGATCATCAACGTTTGCGAACCCGCGTTGCGGTTCAGCCACGCCATGCCCAAGTACCATATCGAACACACCAACAGCAGCCCAGCGATGCCATTGGACTCCATACGGAATCCCTGGATCGCCATAACCAAGAATAAAATGCCACCTAACAGAGCTCTCACAGGCACGCGGCGACGTTCAGTAAATGCCATATCATTGATTGAACTTTTCATGATTTTCCTTTGGCTAGTAGGCGCGAAAATCGCATCCTGGTCATGCAAAAGGCCCCTTCGGGCCGTTGTTTTAAATGAATCTTTTACCCAGCATTTTTTGCCTGTGAACGCCAAGGCTCAGCCTCGACACGCAGCAGCTCTCTGGCTTCTTTACAGGGGTGGCCCGTTGCGTCAGTGACACCTTTACGGGTCATTAGAGGCAGCGAGAATGGCAAGTGCTGCCATAGCAAAAATGACGGTTCAGGATTTTACTCGATAAAATCGCTGACGTGAGAGATCTACTCTGGCGCGCTGGATGTCGGTGAGCGTTTCGGGGCAGGTTATTTTCTGCCATTCAGACACCTGTCGCGAACTGAGCGCCCATTTGAACTCACGGACAAACTCTTCCAGGCCGCACTGATCGAATTGGGGATTCGCGCCCGCCGGCCATACAACTGCCGACACACATACGCTACCATGTGCCTCATGGCGGGTATGAACCCTGCGTTTATTGCCACTCAGCTTGGTCATAGCGTTCAGATGTTGCTATCGACTTACGCCCGACGCATCAATCCCAGCACCGACTGGGGTGAACTCGGTAAGCTCGAAAACAGCTCGATTGGCACAAAATTGGTACAGGCAGAAACAGTACCCCTCTGAAACCCTTATGGAATCAGCCCCTGTGACACTGGAACAGAACTACACCGCGATCCTCGGCCAACTGGGCGAGGACGTCTCCCGCGAGGGCCTGCTCGACACGCCGAAGCGTGCCGCCAAAGCCATGCAGTACCTCTGCCGCGGTTATGAACAGACGCTCGAAGAGGTCACCAACGGTGCCCTGTTCAGCTCCGACAACAGCGAAATGGTGCTGGTCAAGGACATCGAGCTGTACTCGCTGTGCGAACACCACCTGCTGCCGTTCATCGGCAAGGCGCACGTTGCGTACATCCCGAGCGGCAAAGTGCTGGGCCTGTCGAAGGTCGCGCGGATCGTCGACATGTACGCCCGCCGTCTGCAGATCCAGGAAAACCTCAGCCGCCAGATCGCCGATGCGGTCCAGCAGGTGACCGGCGCGCTGGGCGTGGCCGTGGTGATCGAGGCCAAGCACATGTGCATGATGATGCGCGGAGTCGAGAAGCAGAATTCGTCGATGATCACTTCGGTGATGCTCGGTGAGTTCCGCGAAAACGCTGCCACCCGCAGTGAGTTTCTCAGCCTGATCAAGTAACGCGCAGCACGAAGAAAACCGGCATTCATCGCCGGTTTTTTTTCGCCCGTGAAAAATCGGGTAAGCTGCGCGCCTTTCTTTATTTGCACCGTGAGGCTTTCAACGTGTTCGTCAAAGCGCTTCGTGTCGGCCTCGGCCAACTGGTTATCTTCATCGACTTCATCACCCGCCCGGGCAAGAAAAAACGCCCCGCTGCTGCGCAGGCTCAGGTGGATACGGCGGCCAAGGATCTGACGTTGTATCAGTTCCACGCCTGCCCGTTCTGTGTGAAAACCCGCCGTACTTTACGTCGCCTGAATGTGCCGGTAGCGCTGAAGGATGCGAAGAACAATGAGCAGGATCGCCAGGCGCTGCTGGAACAGGGTGGTCGGATCAAGGTGCCTTGCTTGCGCATTGAAGAGAATGGACAGACGACGTGGATGTATGAGTCGAAGGTGATTATTGATTATCTGGATAAGCGATTTGCTGCGGTCTGATGGTTGGGCGCAGTTGCTGATGGTCCCATCGCTGGCAAGCCAGCTCCCACAGTGATCTGTGGCGTTCACAAAACCTGTGGGAGCTGGCTTGCCAGCGATGAGGCCCTCTTGGCCAACACTAATATCAGACAAAAATAAACCGGCCCATGAGCCGGTTTATTTGTTTTATCAGGCCGCTTCATCCAACTGCGCCTGGCGCACCACCGCTGCCAATCGCTTAAGCCCTTCATCCAGCCGCGCCGGATCAATATGGCTGAAATTCAAACGCAAGTGCCCATGATGATTATCCGGCTCCGGGAAGAACGGTTCGCCCGGCATAAATGCCACATCATTGGCCAACGCCTCATTCAATAGCGTTCGCGTATCCAGCGGTTGCTTCAACGTCAGCCAGAAAAACAGCCCGCCCTGCGGCATGTTCCAATCTGCCAAATCGGCAAAATGCGTTTCCAGTGCCGATTGAAACGCATCGCGCCGCTGGCGATAGAACCCACGCAGTTCACTCAAATGCTGCTGATATTTCTCTGTGCCGATCCATTGCAGCGCCTGCCACTGACCAATGCGATTGGTGTGCAAGTCCGCTGATTGTTTGAGCTTGAGCAGGTGCGGGAACAGATCCGGGCTGGCGATCAGGTAGCCCACGCGCAAACCCGGCAGCAAGGTTTTTGACACGGTGCCGGTGTAGATCCAGCTGGATTTCTGCAAGCGTGCGGCAATCGGTTTGGCACTGCCGCCGTCGAAGGTCAGCTCACGGTAAGGCTCGTCTTCGACCAGGGTCACGCCGAACTCGTCGAGCAGCGCTGCGACCGCTGCGCGCTTGGCTTCGCTGTAACGCACGGCGGACGGGTTCTGGAACGTCGGGATCAGGTAGATGAGCGCCGGACGATGTTGTTCGAGACGACTGCGCAGTTGCGCCAGGTTCGGGCCATCGGACTCTTGCGGCACGGTCAGGCAGTCGGCGCCGAACAGCTGGAAGATTTGCAACGCAGCAAGATAGGTCGGCGCTTCGAGCAGGATTTCCGTGCCCTTGTCGATGTACAGCTTGGCCGCCAGATCGAGGGTTTGCTGGGAGCCGCTGACCACCAATACCTGACTCGCCTCGCATTGCAGGCCAAGCGCCCTCGCCTCCGCCGCCAACGCTTCGCGCAACGCCGGCTCGCCTTCGCTCATGCCGTATTGACCGAGCGCCAGCGGCATGTCGGCCCATTCGACTTTCGGCAGCATGGCTTCGGCTGGCAAGCCGCCGGCAAACGACATCACCTCGGGGCGCTGGGCAGCGGCGAGGATTTCACGGATCAAAGAACTTTTAAGGCGCGAGACACGTTCGGAAAAAGCCATGGGGGTCACCGGTAGCGAGGCGGACGAAAAATAAGTCAAACTGATTGACTGAAATTACGACAGCTTGAGCGAGTACGTCAACATGCTTGACCTTAAAAACCCTGCAAGCCAACAACAGGCGATGGAAGCGTTTTTCTTCGGCTATCAGGCCTTCACCGCCAAAGCTGACGAAATGCTCGAGCGCCGCGGGTTGTCGCGGGTGCATCAGCGCATTGTGTTTTTCATCGCGCGGTACCCGAATTTGAGTGTGAAGGAATTGCTGGGGTTGCTCGGCGTGAGTAAACAGGCGCTGAACATGCCGTTGCGGCAGTTGCAGGAAATGCACCTGGTGGACAGCGTGGCCTCGGAGACGGACAAGCGAAAGCGGCTGCTGGCGTTGACGGCCGAAGGCGCGAAGTTTGAGCAGGCGTTGCGGCGTGAGCAGGTGAAGTTGCTGGAGCGGGTGTTTGCCGAGGCTGGGGAGGCGGCGGTGAATGGCTGGTTGGCGGTGAATCTGGCGTTGGGGAACAGTCAGGCAGTTCTTGATTGACTGTTCGGGCCTCATCGCTGGCAAGCCAGCTCCCACATGTTTTGTGTGCGCCACAGATCAATGTGGGAGCTGGCTTGCCAGCGATGGGGCCCTCAAGGGCGATATATCACTAACGACGGAACTTTCGTAAACAAAACCAAAAACAATATTTGCTTTATTTGTACACAAAAGCATAATCCACAGCGTGCGAGTTCCTGACCGCATGGTCAACAAATTCGCAAGTGCCTCAAAGGGCCGCTGCCACCCCTCATGGGTCCGGCCCTGGAAATAACAATAAAACTCTTGAGGAGTACTCGCTGTGGAAAGCCGCAAATCCGAAGCATCGACGCTGGATCTCTCGCCGCCGTTACGCACAGGCCTGCTGGAGCGCTTGTTTAAACTCAGCTTGCATGGCACCACGGTGAAGACCGAGCTGATTGCCGGTCTGACAACCTTCATCACCATGGCTTACATCATCTTCGTCAACCCGAACATCATGGCCGATGCCGGGATTGATCACGGTGCGGCGTTCGTCGCCACCTGTATCGCCGCCGCACTGGGCTGCCTGTTGATGGGCCTGTACGCCAACTGGCCAGTCGGCCTGGCGCCAGGCATGGGCCTCAACGCATTTTTCACTTATACCGTGGTTGGCACCATGGGCTACAACTGGGAAACCGCGCTCGGTGCGGTGTTTGTCTCTGGTGTGTTGTTCATGATCCTGACCTTCTCGCGGATTCGTGAGTGGCTGCTCAACAGTATTCCGGTCAGCCTGCGCTTTGCGATGGGTGCCGGTGTTGGTTTGTTCCTCGGTCTGATCGGCCTGAAAACCGCCGGCATTGTTGTCGACAGCCCGGCGACGCTGATCAAGCTCGGCTCCCTGCGTGAGCCCGGCCCGCTGCTCGCCGCCATCTGCTTCCTGATGATTGCGATCCTCAGCTACCACAAAATCTTCGGCGCGATCCTCATCAGTATCATCACCGTGACCCTCGCCGGTTGGGGCCTGGGCATCGTGCATTACGAAGGGATCATGTCGACGCCGCCAAGTCTGGCGCCGACCTTCATGGCGATGAACGTGGCCGGCGTATTTAACGTCAGCATGATCAGCGTGGTGTTGGCCTTCCTCTTTGTACACATGTTCGACACCGCCGGTACGCTGATGGGCGTTGCCCAACGCGCCAATCTGGTCGGCCCGGACGGTCGCATCGAAAACCTCTCCCGCGCGATGAAAGCCGACAGTGCTTCCAGCGTATTCGGTGCGGTGGTTGGTGTTCCTCCAGTAACAAGCTACGTAGAAAGTGCTGCCGGTGTGGCCGCTGGTGGTCGGACTGGTCTTACCGCAGTGACCGTAGGTGTGCTATTTATAGCGGCAATGTTTTTCGCACCGCTGGCCGGCATGATTCCCGCTTACGCCACCGCCGGTGCACTGATCTATGTAGCGATGCTGATGATGGGCGGCATGGCCCACATCGAGTGGGACGAAGCCACTGATGCCATTCCGGCAATCGTCACCGCCATCATGATGCCGCTGACCTTTTCGGTCGCCGACGGTATCGCACTGGGCTTCATCACCTACGTGGCGCTGAAGGCCGGTACCGGCAAGTACAAGGAAATTTCCGTGAGCCTGTGGGTGCTCTGCGCGATCTTCATCGCCAAGTTCATCTTCCTGTAAGCGCTACGCGGTTCAGGCTTCAAAACGGCCTCACCCTCACGGGTGGGGCTTTTGTGCATTTTTCAATACAACAAAAAAGGAGGAAAGTGATGAGTCTGGAAACCTGGCTGCTGTTCAGCGGCGCTGCGTTGGTGGTGATCCTGATTCCGGGGCCGCTGTCATTGCTGATGATCAGCAACAGTCTGAATTACGGTCTGCGCCGTTCTTACCCGGCGTTTTTGGGCGGCGTGATTGCCTCGATCTGTTTGCTCAGTGCGTCGGCTTTGGGGCTTGGCGCCCTGCTGTTGGCGTCGGAGCAGTTGTTCAGCGCGTTGAAAATCGTCGGTGCGCTGTATTTGTTCTACCTCGCCTGGCAGAGCTGGCAGCAATCGCGTCAGCCGTCGGTGGGCGCAGAAGTGCCTCAGGCGGCACCGACTCCGCGCTTTCGCACCTTGTTCGGGCGTGCGTTTGTGCTGGGTGCGAGCAATCCGAAGGACATTCTGTTTTTCGCCGCATTTCTGCCGCAGTTTCTGAGCGCGCAGCAGCCGTTCCTGCCGCAGTTGCTGATCATGATTGCGACCTGGGTGGTGCTCGATCTGTGCTGCAAACTGGCTTATGGGCTGGGCGCACATGGCGCGGCGCGGTATTTGCGCAGTGGTAAAGGTCAGAGTTGGTTCAACAGGGTGAGTGCCGGGTTGTTCAGTGGCGCAGGTGCCGCGTCCCTGTTGAGCCGTTGAAAGCATCGCTGGCAAGCCAGCTCCCACAGGTTCAGGGGTGTTCACATTTTTTGTGTACGACCCGGACACTGTGGGAGTGGCGCGGGCGCCGCGTCCCTGTTGAGCCGTTGAAAGCATCGCTGGCAAGCCAGCTCCCACAGGTTCAGGGGTGTTCACATTTTTTGTGTACGACCCGGACACTGTGGGAGTGGCGCGGGTGCCGCGTCCCTGTTGAGCCGTTGAAAGCATCGCTGGCAAGCCAGCTCCCACAGGTTCAGGGGTGTTCACATTTTTTGTGTACGACCCGGACACTGTGGGAGCTGGCTTGCCAGCGATGGCGTCAGACCGGACAGCACTTTTCTCCAGGCAAAAAAAAGCCCGCAGTGTGGGCGGGCGAAAGACCAAAGAAGCTATATGCGCAGTCGCTTCCCGGTGGGGGCAGCTGCTTGGGGGTCAGCTGCCCCGGTACGTGGAATAGCTGTACGGCGAAATCAGCAACGGAACATGGTAGTGATCCTGTTCGGCAGAGATGCCGAAGCGCAGCACAACCACGTCCAGGAATGCCGGTTCCGGCAACTGAACACCACGGGCGCGGTAGTAATCGCCCGCGTGAAACTGAACCTGATAAACGCCGGTAAGATAATCATCGCCTTGCAGCAGCGGTGCATCGACCCGGCCATCGCTGTTGGTTACGGCACTGGCGACCAATTCCAGTTGCGAACCTTCAACGCGGTACAGCTCGACCTTGATCGAACTGCCCGGGCAACCGTGTGCAGCGTCCAAAACGTGTGTTGTCAAACGTCCCATTGATTCTGCGCGCCTGCCTGCGTGGAGCAGTCAGACTTCGCGCCTCCCGAAGTCAGTTGAAAAGGAGACCGCACCGATTCGGAGCACGAAAAGCTGCGGCGAGCGACTGATTAAGACACTTTTCAAAAAAATTGTACACAATAAAAACGACATTTTTCACACCACCCCCGCCATTCGGGGCTTTCCTGCCGATTGGCCAGCCATACGCCTATTCATTGAACCTCCTATCCATTAGCTGACTGGTCAGGCAGGTTTCTTGCAGGCTCAAGCCATTAACAGCAAAAGATGACAGTCGGTGAAAAATGCGAAAATTCAGGCTTACAAATTGCGATTAAAGTTGTATACAATCAGCCCATCGCTGTGACGCCAGCCTGCCAGGCCGCCACACACATCTGTCAACGAATAAGAAGGAAGACTGCAGTGAGCGCTGACTACCCACGCGACCTGATCGGTTACGGCAGTAACCCTCCTCACCCACACTGGCCGGGCAATGCCCGCATCGCCCTGTCCTTCGTACTCAATTACGAAGAAGGCGGCGAGCGCAACATTCTGCACGGCGACAAAGAATCCGAAGCCTTCCTGTCTGAAATGGTTGCTGCTCAGCCGCTGCAAGGCGCGCGCAACATGAGTATGGAATCGCTTTACGAGTATGGCAGCCGTGCCGGCGTCTGGCGGATCCTGAAACTGTTCAAGGAATTCGACATTCCGCTGACCATCTTCGCCGTCGCCATGGCCGCCCAGCGCCACCCGGACGTGATCCGCGCGATGGTCGATGCCGGCCACGAGATCTGCAGCCACGGCTACCGCTGGATCGACTATCAGTACATGGACGAAGCGCAGGAACGCGAGCACATGCTCGAAGCGATCCGCATCCTCACCGAAATCACCGGCGAGCGCCCACTGGGCTGGTACACCGGCCGCACTGGCCCGAACACCCGTCGTCTGGTCATGGAAGAAGGTGGTTTCCTCTACGACTGCGACACCTACGACGATGACCTGCCCTACTGGGAACCGAACAACCCGACCGGCAAGCCGCATCTGGTGATCCCTTACACCCTCGACACCAACGACATGCGCTTCACGCAAGTGCAGGGTTTCAACAAGGGTGACGACTTCTTCGAATACCTCAAAGACGCGTTCGACGTGCTCTACGCCGAAGGCGCTGAAGCACCGAAAATGCTCTCGATCGGTCTGCACTGCCGCCTGATCGGCCGTCCGGGTCGCATCGCCTCGCTCAAACGCTTTATCGAATACGCCAAAAGTCATGAACAGGTGTGGTTCAGCCGTCGCGTCGACATCGCGCGTCACTGGCACGAAACCCAGCCGTACCAAGGGGCCGCCAAATGAGCCGCTTTCAAACCCTGCAACCGTCGACCCTGAGCCGCGACGCTTTCGTCAAAGCTTTCGCCGACATCTACGAACATTCGCCATGGGTGGCCGAGAAGGCCTACGACCTGGGCGTGGACGCTTCGATCGACGAGATCGAAACCCTGCACCAGCGCATGAGCGACATCCTGTTGAGCGCCGATCACGCCAGTCAACTGGCACTGATCAACGCTCACCCGGACCTGGCCGGCAAAGCTGCCGTCCAGGGCCAACTGACCGAAGCCAGCACCAATGAACAAGCTGGCGCCGGTATTCACCAATGCACGGCCGAAGAGTTCCAGCGCTTCACCGAGCTGAACGACGCCTACAAAGCCAAGTTCAAGTTTCCCTTCATCATGGCGGTAAAAGGCAGCAACCGGCATCAGATCCTCGCGGCGTTCGAAACGCGCATTCACAATTCGCAAGACACCGAATTCAAATGCGCGCTGGCGGAGATCAACAAGATCGCCCTGTTCCGTTTACTGACTCTTTAGCAAGCCTGGCCCGAGCATGTCAGACGCGGAGAATGCCCAGGGCCTCGCAAGCATCCCCAGCCACTTATTTAAAGGCAGACAAGAAGAATGAAAGCTTACGCCGTACCTTTCGAAAAATTCGTCAACCTGGCCGATGCCCGTCTGGGCACCAAAATCATCTCGGTCACCGATGACTGGTTCGCAGACGCCAATCGTCTGTTCCAACCGACCCCGGCCGTATGGAAGGAGGGCGTGTTCGATGACAACGGCAAGTGGATGGACGGCTGGGAATCGCGCCGCAAGCGCTTCGAAGGCTTCGACAGCGCAGTGATCCGTCTGGGCGTACCGGGCTCGATCAAAGGCGTGGACATCGACACTTCATTCTTCACCGGCAACTTCCCGCCATCGGCCTCTCTGGAAGCGTGCTTCCTGGCCTCGGGCGAGCCTGACGAAAACACCCAGTGGACTGAAGTGCTGTCGGCCGTCGAGCTGCAGGGCAACAGCCACCACTATCACGAAATCAGCAACGACCAGGCGTTCAGCCACCTGCGCTTCAACATCTACCCGGACGGCGGTGTTGCCCGTCTGCGTGTGTACGGTGTGCCGCATCGCGACTGGTCGGCCGTTGGCGACAACGAGCAAGTCGATCTGGCAGCAGCCCTCAACGGTGGCCGCGCCCTCGCCTGCTCCGACGAACACTTCGGCCGCATGAGCAACATCCTCAACCCGGGCCGTGGCATCAACATGGGCGACGGCTGGGAAACTGCACGTCGTCGCACGCCGGGCAATGACTGGGTGATCGTCGCGCTGGGTCACCCGGGCGAGATCGAGAAGATCGTCGTCGACACCCTGCACTTCAAAGGCAACTACCCGGACACTTGCTCGATCCAGGGCGCGTTCGTCAAGGGCGGTACTGACAGCCAGATCGAAACCCAGTCGCTGTTCTGGCGCGATCTGCTGCCAAGCCAGAAGCTGGAAATGCACGCCGAGCACACTTTCGTCGAGCAGATCAAAGCACTGGGCCCGATCACCCACATCCGCCTGAACGTGTTCCCGGACGGTGGGGTAAGCCGCCTGCGCGTTCTCGGCAAGGTCACTAAATAGGTTTGAACCCAATCGCTGGCAAGCCAGCTCCCACAGGTTTTGTGAACGCCACAGTCCACTGTGGGAGCGGGCTTGCCCGCGATGGCGATAGTTCTAACAACACAGAATTCGGATAAGAAGAACAGCATGCGCACACTAACGATTGAACCGCTGAGCAAAGAAGCCTTCGCCCCTTTCGGTGACGTCATCGAAACCGACGGCAGCGATCACTTCATGATCAACAACGGTTCGACCATGCGCTTCCATAAACTGGCGACGGTCGAAACCGCTCAGCCTGAGGACAACGCGATCATCAGCATCTTCCGCGCCGACGCGCAGGACATGCCACTGACCGTTTGCATGCTGGAACGCCATCCGCTGGGCAGCCAGGCTTTCATACCGCTGCTCGGCAACCCCTTTCTGATCGTGGTCGCGCCAATTGGCGATGAACCTGTATCAGGCTTGGTCCGCGCCTTCGTCACCAACGGCAGGCAGGGCATTAATTACCATCGCGGCGTTTGGCACCATCCGGTGCTGACGATCGAAAAGCGGGATGACTTCCTGGTGGTTGATCGCAGTGGCACAGGCAATAACTGCGATGAGCATTTTTTCAAAGAGGATGAGCGTTTGATCCTCGCCCCCCACCAATAAGAGAAGGTCTGATCACTCGACAACAAGAGTGACAGGCGAGAGGTAAAGACTGTGGAAGCACATCTGTTGGAATGGCTGAACCTGAGCGTGCGCTGGGTTCACATGATTACTGGCGTGGCCTGGATCGGCGCGTCGTTCTACTTCGTCTGGCTGGAGAACAACCTCAACCGCGTCAACCCGAAAACCGGTCTGGCCGGTGACCTGTGGGCGATCCACGGTGGCGGTATCTATCACCTGGAAAAATACAAACTGGCCCCACCGTCGATGCCGGAGAACCTGCACTGGTTCAAATGGGAAGCCTACTTCACCTGGATGTCGGGTATCGCGCTGCTGTGCGTGGTGTTCTACTCCAATCCGACGCTCTACCTGCTGGCTCCGGGCAGCACACTGAGCGGCCCTGAAGGCGTGGCCATCGGTATCGGCTCGCTGTTCCTCGGCTGGTTCATCTACTCCTTCCTGTGCGACTCGGCCTTGGGCAAACGCCCTGCTCTGCTCGGTTTCATTCTGTTCGTGCTGATCATCGGCGCGGCGTATGGCTTCAGCAAAGTGTTCAGCGGTCGTGGTGCGTACCTGCACGTCGGCGCGATCATCGGCACCATCATGGTCGGTAACGTGTTCCGCATCATCATGCCGGCGCAACGGGCACTGGTGGCGGCGATTGCCGAGAACCGCACGCCGGATCCGGCACTGCCGGCCAAAGGCTTGCTGCGTTCACGTCACAACAACTACTTCACCCTGCCGGTGCTGTTCATCATGATCAGCAACCACTTCCCGAGCACCTATGGCAGCCAGTACAACTGGTTGATCCTGGCCGGGATCGCGGTGTTGGCCGTGTTGGTGCGTCACTACTTCAACACCCGTCACGACAGCCACAAGTTTGCCTGGACGCTGCCGGTTGCAGCGGTGGGCATGATCACCCTGGCCTACGTCACCGGCCCAACGCCGATGTCGACCGCGCCGGAAGTGGCCAAGGCACCAGCAAAAATCGAGTACCAACCGCTGCCGGAAACGGCACTGGGTGGCGGCTTGAAACCGGCTGAAGCGGCACCGGCAGCCCCTGCCGAACCTGCAGCAGCACCGGCGCAGGCGTCGAATGCTGGCCCGGGTTTCGACAAGGTGCACACAGTGATCCAGGAACGTTGCGCGGTTTGCCATTCGGCCAAACCAACCAGCCCGTTGTTCAGCGCAGCGCCAGCGGGTGTGATGTTTGACACTCCTGAGCAGATCCGCCAGAACGCGGCGCGCATCCAGGCGCAAGCCATCACCACGCAGATCATGCCACTGGGCAACATCACTCAGATGACCCAGCAGGAACGTGACCTGATCGGTGCATGGATCGCCCAGGGAGCACAGACCAACTAAGCAGTAAAAGCATCGCTGGCAAGCCAGCTCCCACAGGGTTTTGCACTGCCTGTGTGGGAGCTGGCTTGCCAGCGATTGGCCGCAACGCGGTTTTTACCTGATGCAAAGAAACAGCTGTGAGCAACCCGGCAGCTGTTAATCACAAGAATAAAAAGATCCGAGGTGTTGCATGTCCGAGCTGTCCAAAGCGCGCATCCCCGACGCACCCGCCATTCAGCGATTGCCCCTTTTGCAACTGATCCTGGTCGGTTTGCAACATGTTCTGCTGATGTACGGTGGTGCCATCGCGGTGCCGCTGATCATTGGACAGGCCGCTGGCCTGAGTCGTGAAGAAATTGCCTTCCTGATCAACGCTGACCTCTTGGTCGCCGGTGTCGCCACCATCGTGCAATCCATGGGCATCGGCCCGATGGGCATTCGCATGCCGGTGATGATGGGCGCCAGTTTTGCCGCTGTCGGCAGCATGGTCGCCATGGCCGGCATGCCCGGTATCGGCCTGCAAGGCATCTTCGGCGCGACGATCGCCGCCGGTTTCTTCGGCATGCTCATCGCGCCGTTCATGTCCAAGGTCGTACGCTTCTTCCCGCCTCTGGTGACCGGCACGGTCATCACCTCGATCGGTTTGTCGCTGTTCCCCGTGGCCGTGAATTGGGCCGGCGGCGGTGCTGGCGCCGCGCAATTCGGCTCACCGATTTATCTGGCCATCGCCGCACTGGTGTTGGGCACTATTCTGCTGGTCCACCGCTTCATGCGCGGTTTCTGGGTGAACATTTCCGTACTGATCGGCATGTGCTTCGGCTACATCCTGTGCGGCGTGATCGGTATGGTCGACCTCAGCGGCATGGCCAATGCGCCATGGATTCAGTTCGTCACCCCGCTGCATTTCGGCATGCCGAAATTCGAACTCGCGCCGATTCTGTCGATGTGTCTGGTAGTGGTGATCATCTTCGTCGAGTCCACCGGGATGTTCCTCGCGCTGGGCAAGATCACCGGCCAGGAAGTCTGCCCGCGCATGCTGCGTCGCGGCTTGTTGTGTGATGCTGGCGCCTCGTTTGTCGCCGGTTTCTTCAACACCTTCACCCACTCCTCGTTCGCGCAAAACATCGGCCTGGTGCAGATGACAGGCGTGCGCTGCCGTTCGGTGACCATCGTTGCCGGTGGCTTGCTGATCGTCCTGAGCCTGCTGCCGAAAGCGGCATTTCTGGTGGCATCGATTCCACCGGCAGTACTCGGCGGCGCAGCGATTGCGATGTTCGGCATGGTCGCCGCGACCGGCATCAAGATTCTGCAAGAAGCCGACATCGGTGACCGCCGCAACCAGTTGCTGGTCGCGGTGAGCATCGGCATGGGCCTGATCCCGGTGGTGCGCCCTGAGTTCTTCGCGCACCTGCCGCTGTGGATGAGCCCGATTACCCACAGTGGCATCGCCATGGCAACCCTCAGCGCGCTGACGCTGAACCTGCTGTTCAACATTCTCGGCGGCAAAGAGCGCGCGGCCATCAACGACTGCCACGCACACCAGCACTGACAGCAAGACGATTTTCCCCTGTGGGAGCGGGTTCGCTCGCGAAAGCGATATGACATTCAACCCATCAGTTGACTGAAAGAACGCCTTCGCGAGCAAGCTCGCTCCCACAGGGATGTGCAACACCCTGCCTCAACAATAAAAACAAGAGGGAGCAACAGATGATTCGCACGCAAACCAACGTGTTGTTGAGTGGCGGCCTGCTGGCCGCGAGTCAAGCCATGGCCGGCGATTTAATGCTGTGGCAGACCAACAGCCTCAGCTACCTGTACGGCAAGAATTTCGCGATCAACCCGTCGATCCAGCAGACGGTCACATTCGAGCACGCCGACAAATGGAAATACGGCGACAACTTCCTGTTCGTCGACAAAATCTTCTACAACGGCGAAGAAGACCGCAACAAAGGCCCGCACACCTTCTACGGTGAATTCACCCCACGCTTTTCCTTCGGCAAGATCTTCGACCAGAAGATCGAATTCGGCCCGATCAAAGACGTGCTGCTGGCGATGACCTATGAGTACGGCGAAGGTGAAAGCGAGGCCTATCTGATCGGCCCGGGCTTCGACCTCAAGGTGCCCGGCTTCAACTACGTGACCCTGAATATCTTTCGCCGCCAGACCGAAGGCCCACGCCCCGGCGACGGTGTGTGGCAGATCACCCCGGGCTGGTCCTACAGCTTTCCCCTGGGCAATTCCGATGTGCTGATCGACGGATACCTGGACTGGGTGGTCGACAACGACGAGAACTCGCGCGGCACCTATCACGCCAACCTGCACATCAATCCGCAGATCAAATATGACCTCGGCAAAGCCCTCGGCTGGAGTCAGAAGCAGCTGTACGTCGGCACCGAATACAGCTACTGGAAGAACAAATACGGCGTCGAAAACACACACAATTTCGACACCAATCAGAACACCGCCAGCCTGCTGGTGAAGGTGCACTTTTAAGATGGCCCGCAACCGTGCTCCATACCTGTCGTCGGTGCTCTGTTGCGGGGCACTTGAGAGCTGGCCGAGGAGTCAGTATTCTCCGCGGCCTCATGAATTCGGTCTAAAAAAAAGCCCGGATTTAATTCCTGACCGACGGGCCAACTTATCCCGGCCCCGGCCAGTACCGAGGCATCCCGAAAACACGCTCAATCGACTGTTTTTCAGCAGCCGACGGGCGTTTTTTTGCTTTTCGAAAAGCCTTGGCCCAGCTCTTGCTAACAGCATGAAAGCTGACCAATCGGATGACTTTTGCAGCAACGAAAAAAGGCGCCACACCAGAGCGCCGATCTTAAAAAAATAAACGTGGAACACCTACTTTGGGAGCAACCGAATGAAACGTATGTGCACCAGCCTGATGCTCGCGGGATCGATGTTGGCCGGCGGCCAGGCCATGGCCGATGGCCTGCTGCAGTGGCAGAACAACAGCCTGACCTACCTTTACGGTAAAGACTTCAAGGTCAACCCTGCGATCCAGCAGACCGTCACCTTCGAGCACGCCGATGCGTGGAAGTATGGGGACAACTTCCTGTTCGTCGACAAGATCTTCTACAACGGTGACAAGGACTTCAACAACGGCCCGAACACCTACTACGGCGAGTTCCAGCCACGCATATCGCTGGGCAAGGTACTCGACCAGAAGATCGAATTCGGCCCGATCAAAGACGTCCTGCTGGCGATGACCTACGAGTTCGGCGAGGGTGACACCGAGTCCTACCTGATCGGTCCAGGTTTCGACCTGGCCATCCCGGGCTTCGACTACTTCCAGCTGAACTTCTATCAGCGTCACACCGAAGGCTCGCGCCCGGGTGACAACGTCTGGCAGATCACGCCGGTCTGGTCCTACACCATCCCGGTTGGCGACTCCAACGTGCTGATCGACGGTTACATGGACTGGGTCGTCGACAACGACGTCAACAACCGTGGCGAATACCACGCCAACCTGCACTTCAACCCACAGGTCAAATACGACTTGGGCAAGGCGCTGAATTTCGGCGAGAAGCAGCTGTACGTCGGTGTTGAGTACGACTACTGGAAAGACAAGTACGGGATCGACGACACCCGCGCGTTCACCACCAATCAGAACGTGACCAGCTTCCTGGTGAAGTTCCACTTCTGATGCTGCTGTAAGTGGCGTCTGCAAAGACGCCATCGCTGGCAAGCCAGCTCCCACAGGGTTTTGTGCCGCACACAATTGTTGCGTTCACCCAGAAACCTGTGGGAGCTGGCTTGCCAGCGATTGTCGCACCACAAATCTCAGGCGGAAGTCACCGCCTCGCTTATCCCCAAAAACCGGCACAACTCCTCGCGTTTGGCCAACGCATCGCGCCGTCCCAGATCAATCAACTCGCTGCAATACCCCGCCTCGAACAGCAGATAACTCAGCACCCCCGCCCCACTCGTCTTCGTCGCCCCCGGCCCACGCAAAAACAGGCGCAACGCCGCCGGCAATTCCTGACGATGCCGCGCCGCGATCTCATCGATCGGCTGACTCGGCGAAATCACCAACACCTCCACCGGCGCCACGCCCAACTCGCGCGTCGGCGTGCCGACGGGCATCAGATGGCTGAACTGGTTGAGACGCTGCAGCAACTCGATGTCACTCTCCAGACTGTCAATGAACGTGCTGTTGAGCATGTGCCCGCCGATCTGCGCGAGTGTCGGCTGTTGCCCCGTGTAAGTGCGCTCCAGCGGCTGCTGCGGATCAACGCCGCGCGGGTTGCCGCTGACGCCGACCACCAGCACCCGACTGGCGCCCAGGTGCAACGCCGGACTGATCGGTGCCGATTGCCGCACCGCGCCGTCACCGAAATATTCATCACCGATCTTCACTGGCGCGAACAACAGCGGAATCGCCGAGCTGGCCAATAGATGGTCGACCGACAATTGCGTCGGCACACCAATGCGCCGATGCCGCAGCCACGAATCAATCTTGCCGCCGCCCTGGTAGAACGTCACCGCCTGCCCCGATTCGTAGCCGAACGCGGTCACCGCCACCGCGTGCAATTGCTTGCGCGCGATGGATTCGGCAATGCCGGGCATGTGCAGTTTTTCATTGAGCAGCTCGCGCAGCGGCGAACTGTTGAGCAGCGCCACCGGCAGATGCCGACCGAGGCCAAGCAAACTGTGACTGACAAAGCGGCTGGCCTGACGGATGACGCCGGGCCAGTCACTGCGCAGCACGCGATGGCTGCGAAAGCCTTGCCAGAACAAGGTGAGGCGTTCGATGGCGGCACGAAAATCGGTGGCGCCGCTGGCGAGGCTGACCGCGTTGATCGCCCCGGCCGAGGTGCCGACGATCACCGGAAACGGATTGTCCGCGCCCAATGGCAACAGTTCGGCAATCGCCGCCAGCACCCCCACCTGATACGCCGCCCGAGCCCCGCCGCCGGAAAGAATCAAACCTGTGACCGGTTCAGCTGGGCTCATCGCAACGCTCCATGGTGCTTGTCAGTTATTTTTTCAGCGGCGTTTGGCGTACAACTTCGGCTCGCCCGGTGGCCGGCTCTTGAATCGACGATGCGCCCACAAGTATTGCTCCGGGCAATCGCGCAACACGCCTTCAACCCATTGGTTGATACGGATGCAGTCGGCTTCTTCGGTTTCGCCCGGGAAGTCTTCCAGCGGCGGATGCACGACCAGTCGATAACCACTGCCATCGGCCAGACGCTCCTGCGTGAACGGCACCACCAGCGCCTTACCCAGGCGAGCAAACTTGGTGGTCGCGGTCACGGTTGCGGCCTGAATGCCGAACAGCGGCACGAAGATACTCTGCTTGGCGCCGTAGTCCTGATCCGGCGCGTACCAGATCGCCCGACCGGAACGCAGCAGCTTGAGCATGCCGCGCACGTCGTCGCGCTCCACCGCCAGCGAATCGAGGTTGTGCCGCTCGCGGCCCTGACGCTGGATGAAGTCGAACAACGGATTTTTGTGCTCGCGGTACATGCCGTCGATGGTGTGCTGCTGACCGAGCAACGCCGCGCCGATTTCCAGGGTGGTGAAATGCACCGCCATCAGGATCACGCCTTTGCCTTCGCGCTGGGCTTTTTGCAAATGCTCCAGACCTTCGACGTGGGCCAGTTTGGCCAGACGCTCACGCGACCACCACCAGCTCATCGCCATTTCGAAAAAGGCGATGCCGGTGGAGGCGAAATTTTCCTTGAGCAGGCGTTTGCGCTCGGCGGCGGATTTTTCCGGGAAGCACAATTCCAGATTGCGCTTGGCAATGCGCCGTCGGTCGCCGGCGAAGCGATACATCAACGCACCCAAAACTCGACCGATGGTCAGCAAGGCCGGATAAGGCAGCTGCACGATCAGCCACAAAAGCCCCAGGCCGCACCAGAGCGGCCAGAAGCGCGGAGCAAGAAATGCTTTTCGAAAACGCGGGCGATCCATTAAAGCTTCCGTAAATACAGTGGCCGCGCATTCTACATCGTTCGACCCGGCTTGCGGCCTGCGGGCGTTCTCGTTATAAGTCTCGGCACTTTTAGTGACAAGCCGTTGTATGCCGACATGAGCCAAACCGAACCGTTAGACCAAGATCCCGTATTCCAGCTCAAGGGCAGCATGCTGGCCATTACTGTGCTGGAACTGGCCCGTAACGACCTCGACAGCCTCGATCGGCAATTGGCCGCCAAAGTCGCGCAGGCGCCGAATTTCTTCAGCAACGCGCCGCTGGTTCTGGCGCTGGACAAGCTGCCGCCGAGCGAAGGCGCCGTTGATCTGCCGGGCCTGATGCGCGTATGCCGTCAACATGGCCTGCGCACCCTGGCGATTCGCGCCAGCCGCATCGAAGACATCGCCGCCGCCATCGCCATCGACATCCCGGTGCTGCCGCCGTCCGGTGCCCGTGAGCGGCCGCTGGAAATGGCCGAGGCCGAAGTCAAAAAGAAGCCGGAAAAACCGCCTGAGCCGACCGTCAAACAGACCCGCGTCATCACTACGCCAGTACGTGGTGGCCAACAGATATACGCGCAGGGTGGCGATTTGGTCGTGGTGTCCTCGGTCAGTCCGGGGGCGGAACTTCTTGCCGATGGCAACATCCATGTATACGGCCCGATGCGCGGTCGGGCGCTGGCCGGCGTGAAGGGTGATACCAAGGCACGGATTTTCTGTCAGCAATTGAGCGCTGAACTGATCTCCATCGCCGGTCATTACAAGGTCTCCGAAGATTTGCGCCGCGACCCAATGTGGGGCTCGGGCGTACAGGTCAGCCTGTCGGGCGACGTGTTGAACATCATTCGGCTTTAACGGATACTGCCGCATTTTCCAAGCATCTCTAAAACGTAGCGAAAACGGCTCAAACGAAGTAGGAAAAAGGCCAAAAGCCGAATTCCAGCCAAGGCTGTCCGACTGCAGTAGTTTTCAAGAGATGTTTTTCAGGGGCTAAAAAGTCCTTCTTCCTTAGGGGTGAAACACCTTGGCCAAGATTCTCGTGGTTACATCCGGCAAGGGTGGTGTGGGTAAGACCACCACCAGCGCCGCTATCGGTACCGGCCTCGCTCTGCGCGGCCACAAAACAGTGATCGTCGACTTCGACGTGGGCTTGCGTAACCTTGACCTGATCATGGGTTGCGAGCGCCGCGTGGTGTATGACTTCGTCAACGTGGTCAACGGCGAAGCCAACCTGCAACAAGCGCTGATCAAAGACAAGCGCCTGGAAAACCTCTACGTACTGGCCGCCAGTCAGACCCGCGACAAAGACGCGCTGACTGTCGAAGGCGTGGAAAAAGTCCTGATGGAGCTCAAGGAACAATTCGAGTTCGTCGTCTGCGACTCCCCGGCGGGCATCGAGAAAGGCGCGCACCTGGCCATGTACTTCGCTGATGAAGCGATCGTCGTGACCAACCCGGAAGTGTCCTCGGTACGCGATTCGGACCGCATGCTCGGCCTGCTGGCGAGCAAATCGCGTCGTGCCGAACGTGGCGAAGACCCGATCAAGGAACACCTGCTGATCACCCGCTACCATCCAGAGCGTGTGGAAAAGGGCGAAATGCTTGGCGTTGAAGACGTCAAGGAAATCCTCTCGGTAACCCTGCTCGGCGTGATCCCGGAATCCCAGGCGGTGCTCAAGGCATCCAACCAGGGCGTACCGGTGATTCTCGACGACCAGAGCGATGCCGGTCAGGCTTACAGCGATACCGTCGACCGTTTGCTGGGCAAAGAAAAAGCCCACCGTTTCCTCGATGTCGAGAAGAAGGGATTCTTCGAGCGCCTGTTTGGAGGTAGGTAATGAACCTTTTTGACTTCTTTCGTGCCAACAAAAAGCCAAGTACCGCCTCGGTAGCGAAAGAGCGTCTACAGATCATCGTGGCGCATGAGCGCGGCCAGCGCAGCACGCCGGATTACTTGCCAGCCTTGCAGAAGGAACTGGTCGACGTGATCCGCAAGTACGTCAACATCGGCAACGACGACGTACATGTTGCACTGGAAAGCCAGGGCAGTTGCTCGATTCTGGAACTCAACATCACCCTGCCCGATCGCTGAGTCGATCCGGCAGTCGCTACGGCGGCTCGGGCTGTTGATGCTCGTGTAGGAGTTGCCGAAGGCTGCGATCTTTTGATCTTTCAACGTCAAAAGATCGCAGCCTTCGGCAGCTCCTACAGGGTTATCAGCAGTCCCGAGCCGCCGTTGGCATTTGTAACGAGGCTGTTTTAATGCCGTTGTCCAACATCCGCATCATCCATCAGGACGCCGCCGTACTGGTGGTCGACAAACCAACGTTGCTGCTCTCGGTGCCCGGTCGCGCCGACGACAACAAGGATTGCCTGATTACCCGCCTGCAGGAAAACGGCTACCCGGAAGCGCGCATCGTCCATCGCCTGGACTGGGAAACCTCCGGCATCATTCTGCTCGCGCGTGACGCCGACACTCACCGCGAACTGTCACGCCAGTTTCACGACCGTGAAACAGAGAAGGCCT
This sequence comes from Pseudomonas sp. PB103, assembly GCF_009764635.1. Taxonomy (NCBI): domain Bacteria; kingdom Pseudomonadati; phylum Pseudomonadota; class Gammaproteobacteria; order Pseudomonadales; family Pseudomonadaceae; genus Pseudomonas; species Pseudomonas sp. PB103. The sequence continues at coordinate 98,414 of NZ_RWIL01000050.1, forward strand.
ACACTGCCCTGGCCTGGGGACAACCGGAACTGGACAGCGGCAGCATTGACCTGCCCCTGCGCTACGACCCGCCGACCAAGCCGCGCCATGTGGTTGATCACGAATTCGGCAAACACGCGCTGACCTTCTGGCGAGTGCTGGAACGTTGTGGCGATTGGTGCCGCGTCGAACTGACGCCGATCACCGGCCGTTCACACCAGTTGCGCGTGCACATGTTGTCGATCGGTCACCCGCTGCTCGGCGACGGGCTCTACGCCCACGAACAAGCCCTCGCCGCCTGGCCGCGCCTGTGCCTGCACGCGAGCATGTTGAGCTTCACCCACCCGCAGTCCGGCGAGCGTTTGCGTTTCGAATGCCCGGCCCCGTTCTAAGGATGGCCTGACCGGCCGTCCTGTTGTTGGAAAGGATTTTGTTTCGGATGAGTTGTATCGATTCCCTGGCGACACCCCTCAAGAAAGTCCGTCACCAGTTGCTGTATCTGATCTACGGCAACCAGGACGTCTACCGCCGCGAAGCCAAGTTCAGCATCCTCACGGTGCTGTCCCAGGCCAAGGACGGCAAGATCCCGGCGATCAGGATTCTGACCGACCGCCCGCAAGACTATGCCGGCTGGCCGGTCGATACCGTGCTGCTCGACGAAGCGACCCTGACGCGCTGGCAAGGCGTGCACGGCTATCACCATCGGCGCAAGGCCTGCGCCATCGCGGCCGGCATGCAACTGGCGGAGAAAACACTGTTCGTCGACACCGACACACTGTTTACCAGCCACCCGCAGCGCCTCTTTGAATTGATCGAGGCGAACCGCTCGGTGATGGATCGCTTCGAGTACGACTGGCAAGACGTCCACGAACGCCGCGATTACCTGAAACTCGGTCGCGACCTGCGCGCTCACGGCGTGACACCGGACAACGGCTTCAAGCTCTACAACAGCGGCCTGTGCGGTATCACCGAAAGCGATTCAGCACTGTTTGAAGAGTCGATCCGGCTGATCGATGAATGGACGGCGGGCGGTTTCGAGATTCACACCATCGAGCAGATCGCCCTGTCGTACGCCATGCGCGGGCGTGAGGTGGTGGAAGCGCGCAAGCACGTTTATCACTACTTCGCCGAGAAGCGCTTCTTCCATGCGATGCAGACGTACTTCTTCTCTCAGCATGGCGAAACGTTCAGCCAGCGCCTGGTTGATCTGTGCAGCGATGTGCCACGGGTCAAGCCGTTCCCTTCGGCCTGGCAGCGCCTGAAAATCAAATGGAAGCTGCGCAACCAGAGCGGCGCCATGCGCAAGGTCGGACGTGATTTGCTGTACGGCAGCGCGGCGCCGGATGGTCCGTATTACAGCGCCTGCCGGCATGAATGGTGGGAATGCGCCTCGCGGGAGATTCTGCGCTGGGACGAAAGCCGGCAGAAGAAATTGCTGAACCAGAGTCGCTGGCCAAAACAGCTGCCGCGTCCGGACAAACCTGAAGACGAAAAAGTCATCATGAACTACCTGAAGAAACGCGTACTTACCCCCCGCTGAACACCGCTCCCTTTGTAGGAACAAAGCTTGCTCGCGAAAGCGTTCAGTCATTCAGCAAAGATGTTGCTGACCCGACGCCTTCGCGAGCAAGCTCGGCTCTTACAGGATTGGCGGGTATTAAACGAAGCAGGCATCAGGCAGCCCCCACAGGGTTTGTGTTGGCCAACAACGACCACATGTCATGTCCAAACCCTCGGGCCGATGCGTTAAACTCCCGGCCATTGCTGTCTGGAGCTTCTTATGCGCGAAGAGTTGAACCAAGGCCTGATCGACTTCCTCAAGGCCTCCCCTACCCCGTTCCACGCCACTGCCAGTCTTGTTCAGCGTCTGGAGGCCGCCGGTTTCGTGCGCCTCGACGAGCGCGAGCCGTGGAACACCGAAGCGAACGGCCGCTATTACGTCACCCGCAATGATTCCTCAATCGTCGCGATCAAAATGGGCCGTCACTCGCCACTGCACGGCGGCATTCGCCTGGTCGGCGCACACACCGACAGCCCGTGCCTGCGCGTCAAGCCGCAACCGGAACTGCAACGTCAGGGTTTCTGGCAATTGGGCGTTGAAGTCTATGGCGGTGCGCTGCTGGCGCCGTGGTTCGACCGCGATCTGTCGCTGGCCGGGCGCGTGACCTTCCGCCGCGACGGCAAGGTCGAAAGCCAACTCATCGACTTCAAGGCACCGATCGCGATCATTCCCAACCTGGCCATTCACCTCAACCGTGAAGCCAATCAAGGCTGGGCGATCAACGCGCAGACCGAACTGCCGCCGATCCTCGCGCAATTCGCCGGTGACGAGCGCGTCGACTTCCGCGCCGTGCTCACCGATCAACTGGCCCGTGAACACGGCTTGAATGCCGACGTGGTGCTGGATTACGAGCTGAGTTTCTACGACACACAAAGTGCTGCGGTGATTGGCCTGAACGGCGATTTCATTGCCGGCGCGCGCCTCGACAACCTGTTGTCGTGCTACGCCGGCCTGCAAGCGCTGCTCACCGCCGAAACCGACGAAACCTGCGTGCTGGTCTGCAACGACCACGAAGAAGTCGGCTCCTGCTCGGCCTGCGGTGCTGATGGCCCAATGCTTGAGCAGACCCTGCGTCGCCTGCTGCCGGAAGGCGACGAGTTCGTCCGCACCATTCAGAAATCCCTGTTGGTCTCGGCCGACAACGCCCACGGCGTACACCCCAACTACGCCGAGAAACACGACGCCAACCACGGCCCGAAACTCAACGCCGGCCCGGTGATCAAGGTCAACAGCAACCAGCGCTACGCCACCAACAGCGAAACCGCCGGCTTCTTCCGCCACCTGTGCATGGCCGAAGAAGTGCCGGTGCAGAGCTTCGTGGTGCGCAGCGACATGGGCTGTGGCTCGACCATCGGCCCGATCACCGCCAGCCACCTGGGCGTGCGCACCGTCGACATCGGCTTGCCGACCTTCGCCATGCACTCGATCCGTGAACTGTGCGGCAGCCACGACCTGGCGCACCTGGTCAAAGTGCTGAGCGCGTTCTACGCCTGCCAGGAACTCCCGTAACCCCCCTGTAGGAGCTGCCGCAGGCTGCGATCTTTTGATGTTGTTTTTAAGATCAAAAGATCGCAGCCT